>JAURLF010000179.1 GCA_030831375.1 Gaiellales bacterium
GCCGGCGAGGGCGAGGACGGCCTTCAGGGAGCGGGGCATCGTGATCAGGGGTTTGCGCGGCCGCCACGCGCGGCCCGCGCTCCGATTCTACGGGCGGCCCCCGGCCGGTAGAGTGACCCGCGATGCACGTCCCGACCGATCCGCTCGCGACGCCGCGCTTCACGGGCCCGCGCACCTTCGCGCGGCTGCCCTTCCTGCCCGACGCCGACGACGCGCACGCCGCCGTGTTCGGGATGCCGTGGGACGGCGCCACGACGTTCCGGTCGGGCGCGCGGATGGGGCCGGAGGCGATTCGCGCGGCATCCGCGCTCCTGCGTCCGTACAACCCGGCGCTCGACGTGATGGTGTTCGGCGAGCTGTCCGTCGTCGACGCGGGCGACGCGCCGACGGTGCCGGGCTACATCGAGGAGACGATGCCGCGCATCGAGGCGTTCGTGGCCGGCATCCTGGCGCGCGGCGCCGTCCCGGTCGGGATGGGCGGCGACCACTCCGTCACGCTCGCGGAGCTGCGCGCCCTGCACGCCGTGCACGGGCCCGTCGCGCTCGTGCAGTTCGACGCCCACCACGACCTCTGGGACTCCTACTTCGGCAAGCCGTTCAACCACGGCACGGTGATCCGCCGCGCGATCGAGGAGGGGCTGGTCGACCCGGGCCGCTCGTTCACGGGGGGGCAGCGTGGCTCCCTGTACGGGCCCGAGGACGAGCAGATCGCGGCCGACCTCGGGATGCTGCTCGTGCCCTGGCGCGAGCTGCGCAGGTGGGATCCCGAGCGGCTCCGGCGCACGATCGCCGAGCGCGCGGGCGACGCGCCCGTGTTCCTGTCGTTCGACATCGACTTCCTCGAGCCCGGCCTCGCGCCCGGCACGGGCACGCCCGAGGCGGGCGGTCCGCGCGGCGACGAGGCGCTCGACTGCGTGCGCGCCCTCGCCGGCCTCCACCTAGTCGGCGCCGACGTCGTCGAGGTCGCGCCGCAGTACGACGGGCCCGGGCAGGCGACCGCCGTGATGGCGGCGAACGTGCTCTACGAGGTGCTCAGCCTGCTCGCGCTCAGGCGCCGCTGACCCGCACGGCGTCCGCGCAGAGGCGGTCGACGAGGCCCTCGTCGACCGCGTGGCCGGCGCGGCGAGCGAGGTTCGCGAGGATCCGGTAGCCGAGCGGCGTCAGCACGCTCTCCGGGTGGAACTGCACGCCCTCGACGGGCAGCTCGCGGTGGCGCAGGCCCATCACGAGCCCGTCGGGCAGCCGCGCCGACACGACGAGCTCGGAGCCGGGCGCGGGCTCGTCGGCGGCGAGCGCGTGGTAGCGGCCCGCGTCGAACGGCGACGGCAGGCCGGCGAGGAGGCCGGCCCCGTCGTGCTCGACCCGGGAGGCGCGCCCGTGCATGGCGTTCGCGTTGGGGGCGACGCGGACGCCGAACGCGACGGCGATGCACTGGTGGCCGAGGCAGATGCCGAGCACGGGCAGCTCGCGGCCGAAGGCGCGGATCGCCGCCGTCGAGACGCCCGCCTCGTCGGGCCCCTGCGGGCCGGGGGAGACGACGATGCCGGTCGGGGCGAGCGCCGCGATCTCGTCGAGGCGCGTCGCGTGCGACGGCACGACGCGGCTCGCGACGCCGAGCTCGGCGAGGCGGTGCTGGACGTTGAGGACGAACGAGTCGCGGTTGTCGAGGATGACGATCACGGCAGCTCCCGCCACGCCCGGGCGAGGTCGTCGACGAGCGGCGAGCGGGCGAGCGCGATGCCCTCGACGGCGTCGACCGGCACGACGCCGCGTCCGGCGGTCAGGAGCGCCATGCCCGCGGCGTCGCGCAGCTCGTCGAGGCGCACGTCCTCCTCGACGGCTCCGGTCTCGGCGATCGCCCAGGCCCGCGTCACCGACGGCAGGATCCCGCGCAGCCGCGGCACCCGCCAGGCGCCGCCGGGGCCGAGCACGATCACTGCGGCCCGCGTCGTCTCCCCGATCAGGCCGTCGGCCGAGACGAGCAGCGGCTCGCCGCCGGCCTCGGCCTCGGCCCGCTCCGCCCAAGCCCGGTCGGCGGCCTTGACCAGGCGGGCCGCGTCGGCCGGGTCGTACGAGCGGTGCAGCGGCAGGTCGACCGGGCGCACGGGCGGGACGGGCCGCGTCGCGGGGCCGACGGCGTCCGCGTCGACGTCGATCCGCAGCAGGAACGGCTGGTCCGTCAGGAGCACCGCCTCCGCGATCACCGCGTCGGCCTCGGCGACGCGGGCGGGCGGGGCGCCGGCCGCGGCCAGCCGGGCGAGGTGGCGGGCGCGCAGCCGCACGCGGCCGTCCTCCACCCGCACCGTCTCGAAGACGGGGATCACTCCCAGCCCTCCAGGGTCGCGCCCGCGGCGCGCAGGAACGGTCGCGCCTTGACGAGGGTCTCCTCGGCCTCCTCGGCCGGGTCGGAGAGGAGGGTGACGGCGCCGCCCGCGCCGTAGCGGGCCTCGCCGTCCGCGACGACCGCGGTGCGGATCGCGATCGATGCGGCGAGCGACTGGCGGGCCGGCTCGTACGCGAACACGCTGCCGCAGTAGACGCCGCGGGCGTCCGCCTCGAGACGGTCGATCAGCTCCATCGCGCGCCGCTTCGGCGCACCGGTGATGGAGCCGCCGGGGAAGCACGAGACGAGCACGTCGGGCAGGCGCACGCCGTCGCGGATGCGCGCCTCCACGGCGCTGACGAGGTGCATCACGCTGTCGGTCCGCTCGAGCTCGCAGAGCGCGCGCACGCGCACCGACCCGGGCTCGGCGGTCTGCGTGAGGTCGTTGCGCAGGAGGTCGACGATCATCACGTTCTCGGCGCGGTCCTTGGCGGAGGCCAGGAGCTCCGCGGCCAGCGCCTCGTCCTCGGCGGCGTCGGCGCCGCGCCGTCGCGTGCCCTTGATCGGGCGCGTCTCGACGACGCCATCCGCGATCCGCAGGAACACCTCCGGCGAGACGGACGCGACCTCGACGCCGCCGCCTGCCAGGTACGCGGCGTGGTCGGCGGGCGCGGCCGCGACGAGGCGCTCGAAGAGCTCCCAGCCGCCCGCGGCCCACGGCGCGCGCACGACGTGCGCGAGGTTGACCTCGAACGCCTCGCCCTGGCCGATCAGCCGCTGCACCGCACGCGCCGCGTCGGCGTAGCCGGCCCGGTCGAGGCCGCTCGTCGCGACCGCGGGCGCGGGCGGGGCGAGAGCCGGCGCCGGCGCATCCGCCGCGATCGCGGCCTCCAGCAGGTCGCGCGCCGCGCCCGCGGGGCCGATCAGCTCCCAGGCGTCCGCGGCGTGGTCGAAGGCGGCGTAGGCGCGGTGCAGGTGTGCGACGAGAGCGGGGTCGCGGCGCGCGTGGCGCGACGGGATCACGAGCAGGTCGAGGCCCGCGTCGTAGGAGACGGCGCCGGCCCACAGGCCCGCGCCGTGGGCGGCGTGCACGAGCCGCGGCCCGATCGCGGGCAGGCCGGCGCCGTTGTCGAGCGCGATCGTCTCGTCGGGCATGACGGCGAGCAGCGAGCGCGTCCCGAACGGCGTGCACGCGCCGCTCAGGAGCAGCGTCGGGGCGTGCCCCTGCGCGACGAGCCAGCGGGCGGCGGCGAGCGGCGCGGACATGGGGCGGAGGGTATCCGACTCCGCCGCGCGGGCCCGGTGGGCGAAGAGCCGACCATGAGCGGCCTCCTCGTCGTCACGGGCGCCTCGCGCGGCATCGGCCGCGCGATCGCCGAGCGCGGCCTGGCCCGCGGCCTCGCCGTGGGCGCGATCGCGCGCAGTGCGGGCGACCTCGCGTCCCTCGCCGCCCTCGCCCCCGAGCGGGTCGAGACGGGCGTCGCCGACGTGCGCGACGCCGCGGCCGTCGGGGCCGCCGTCGACCGGGCGGTCGCCCGCTTCGGCGCTCCGGCCCTCGTCGTCGCGGCCGCGGGCACGCTGGGCCCGATCGACCGCCCGTGGCGGCTCGACGCGGCCGCCCTCGACGAGGCGCTGGCGGTGACCGTCACCGGCACCGCGAACCTGGCCGCGGCGACGGTGCCCGCGATGCTCGAGGCGGGGCGCGGCACGTTCGTCGCCGTCTCCGCGTCGAGCGCGAGCCGGGTGTTCCCCGGCTGGGCGGCGTACGGCGCGGCCAAGGCTGGCCTCGACGCCTACGTCCGCTACCTCGCTGACGAGGCGGGCGACGGGCTGACCGCGTTCTCGTTCGTGCCGGGCCTGACGGACACGGCGATGCAGGCGGGCCTGCGCGAGGTCGACGAGGAGCGCTTCCCGATGGTCGCGCAGTTCCGGCGCTGGCACGAGCGCGGCGCCTCGAAGGACCCGGCGGTGGTCGCGGAGGCGCTCGAGCTGGCGCTCGCCCTGCCGCGCGACGAGCTGCACGGCGCCCTGGTCGAGGCCGACCAGCTGCTCAAGCGCCGCTGACGGGCCCGGCGTCGTCGCGTGCGCGCTCGCGCAGCGCCCCGACGAGCCGGTACAGGCCGACCGCGGCGAACGGCACGGTGACGGCGTTGACGACGACGCCGACGACGGCCTCGATCACGGCGCGCCCGGCGCCGGCGGGCGCGGCGATCGCGATCGTGGAGAGGAGCAGGGCGAGGGCGAGCGCGATCAGGGTGATCGCGACGATCGCGCCGAGCGACCCCCAGAAGCGGCCGCGCACGAGCCGCGCCGAGACGCGCAGCGCCTGCGCGTACGCGCCCTCGCCGGTCACCACGAGCACCGTGGCGAGGCCGAGGCGGACGCCGTTGATGACGCCGGAGGCGAGCAGGGTGCCGGCGCCGATCGCGGTCAGGGCCTGGGAGCCCGTGGCCAGCCCCGCGCCGATCAGGAGCAGCGGCAGGCCGGCGATCACGAGCAGCGCGAGCAGCTGCGTGAGGACGTAGCGGGGCAGCAGCTGGAAGGCCGTGCCGGCCTCGCGACGCGGCTCGACGGGGCGGCCCTCGTCGATGGCGATCGCGCAGCGGATCGCGATGATCGCGGCGAGCGGGGCGAACAGCAGCACGCTGCCGACCGCGTCGATGATGGCGATGCCGCGCTGCGTCTCGGCGGACTGGCCGGCGGCGAGCTCGAGGGCGAGCAGGGCGAGGGCGAGGGGCGCGAAGCAGAGCGCGGCGGCCAGCCCCGCGGGCACGGCGAGACGCCGGTACAGCGCGAACGTGCCACCGAGGACGGAGCGGACCATCGCCCGCAAGGCTACCCATGCCATTCCTCCGCGCGGCGTCGGAATGCGAAGCAGCAGGTGTATGCAGCCCTTCTGTCGTTTCGTGGCACCTGCCACGTGCTTGCGGGCGTCCGCCCGCCCGCGTACCCTGCCGTCCATGTGCGCGGCCTCGCCGTGCGCCGCATCTTTCCGGAGGTTTTCGTGATCCGACACGACGTGATCGTCCTTGGCGCCGGCTGCGCCGGCATGCGCGCGGCGATCGAGGCCAAGCGCCGCGGCGTCGACGTGGCCGTGATCTCCAAGCTGCACCCGACGCGCTCCCACTCCGGCGCGGCGGAGGGCGGCATCAACGCGGCGCTCGGCAACGCCACGGACGACTCGCCGGACAGCCACGCGTTCGACACGATCAAGGGCTCCGACTACCTCGGCGACCAAGACGCGATCGAGGTCTTCGCGCAGGAGGCCCCGAACGACATCTACGAGCTCGAGCACATGGGCGCGATCTTCACGCGCGCCGGCGACGGCAAGCTCGCGCAGCGCCCGTTCGGCGCCGCCGGCGCCCCTCGCACGGTCTACTCGGCCGACATCACGGGCCACGTCTTGATCCACGTGCTCTACGAGCAGCTCGTCAAGCACGACGTCAAGGTCTACGAGGAGTTCTTCGCCACGCAGGTCGTCGTCGACGAGGGCCGCTGCGCCGGCGTGATCGCGTGGGACACGAAGAAGGGCGGCCTGCACGCGATCGAGGCCAACCACGTGATCCTCGCCACGGGCGGCGTCGGGCGCATGTACTACGGCACCACCAACGCGTTCGCCTGCACCGGTGACGGCATGTCGCTCGCCTGGCGCGCCGGGGTGCCGCTGAAGGACATGGAGTTCCTGCAGTTCCACCCGACCACGCTGAAGAGCAACGGCGTCCTGATCACCGAGGGCTGCCGTGGCGAGGGCGGGTACCTGCGCAACAAGGACGGCGACCGCTTCATGGCCGCGGACGCGCCGAACGCGATGGAGCTCGCGTCGCGCGACGTCGTCTCGCGCGCCGAGTGGAAGGAGATCGCCGACGGCCGCGGCGTCGACGGCTGCGTCCTGCTCGACCTCACGCACCTCGGCTGGAAGAAGATCAAGTCGCGCCTGCCCGGCTCGCGCGAGCTCGCGATGGACTACGCGGGCGTCGACCCGATCGAGACGCCGATCCCGGTCCGCCCGGGCGCCCACTACATGATGGGCGGCGTCGACTGCGACCTCTGGGGCGAGACGATGGTGCCGGGCCTGTGGGCCGCCGGTGAGGTCGCCTGCGTCTCGATCCACGGCGCGAACCGCCTCGGCGGCAACTCGCTGATGGAGACGATCGTGTTCGGCCGCCGCGCCGGCCAGGCCGCCGCCGAGCGCGTCCTCGAGCAGGGCGACACGGGCGCGCGCATCGAGCCCGGCGTGCTCGCCGACGAGGACCGCCGCATCGCCGGCATCCTCAACAACGCCGAGGGCGAGCGCCCGGGCCTGCTGCGCGAGGAGCTCGCGAAGACGATGTACGACAAGGCCGGCGTGTACCGCACGGAGGCCGCCCTGACCGAGTGCCTCGAGACCGTCCGCGACCTGCGCGAGCGGGCGAAGACGCTGAAGCTCGACGACCACGGCTCGATCTTCAACACGGACCTGACGACCGCGCTCGAGCTGATCTCGCTGCTCGAGTGCGCCGACTGCCTCGTCACGAGCGCGCTGGCCCGCAAGGAGAGCCGCGGCGCCCACTCGCGCCTCGACCACACCGAGCGCGACGATGAGCACTGGCTCAAGCACACCATCAACTGGTGCGACGACGGCGAGGTGCGGCTCGACTACCGGCCCGTCACCATCACCAAGCACCAGCCCCTGGCCCGGAGCTACTGACGTGACCGAGATCAAGAACGCGCACTTCACGACGCTCAAGGGGGCGTACGACACGGAGACGATGGAGGCCACCCTCCGGATCCGCCGCTACGACCCCGACACGGGCAAGGCCCGCTTCGACCAGTTCACGGTCACGGTGCCGGTGACGGCGTCCGTCCTCGACGCGCTCGACGCGATCAAGGACACCCGCGACGGCACGCTCGCGTACCGCAAGTCGTGCCGCATGGCCGTCTGCGGCTCGTGCGGCATGCGCATCGACGGCGGCGCGGCGCTGGCCTGCAAGACGCCGATGAAGAAGTTCGTCGACGCGGGCCACACGATCACGGTCTCGCCGATGGGCAACCTGCCGGTGATCAAGGACCTCGTCGTCGACATGGCGCCGTTCTGGGAGAAGATCCGCGCGGTCAAGCCGTACCTCGACACGAGGGACGAGGAGGTGCCCGACAAGGAGTGGCGCGTCTCCCCGGAGCACGGCGACCTGATCCACAAGGAGTCGCTCTGCATCCTCTGCGGCTGCTGCGTGTCCGAGTGCAACTCGATGGAGTCCGACCCGGACTTCCTCGGCCCGGCCGCCCTCGCGAAGGCGTACCGCTTCGTCGGCGACGCCCGCGACACGGACACCCGCGAGCGCCTGCGCGACCTCAACGGCGCGCACGGCATCTGGGACTGCACGCGCTGCTACTTCTGCAACCAGCGCTGCCCGAAGGGCGTCGATCCGCGCGACGCGATCGCGAAGCTCGGTGCCGAGTCGTTCAAGGAGGGCTTCGTCCGCGACGAGGGCGCCCGCCACGCGAAGGTGTTCGTCGACTCGACCTACAAGGGCGGCTACCTGCGCGAGACCGAGCTCGTGCCGAAGACGATCGGCCCGGTCAACGCGATCAAGGACATCCCGTTCGCACTCCAGCTGGCGCGCGCCGGCAAGGTGCCGAACCCCCTGTCGCCGCACAAGGCGAAGGACAACGACGAGGTCAAGCGGCTCTGGAAGCTGCTCGAGAAGGAGGCGAAGGGGGCGGAGCGCCCGCGCGCACAGCACCCCGACGCCGTCCGGGAAGGCTGATCCCCCCATGCAGGAGCGCTACGCGTACTACCCCGGCTGCCTCGCCAGCCTGTCGCAGAAGGAGCTCGACTCCTCGACCCGCGCGATCGCGCAGAAGCTCGACATCGAGCTCGTCGAGATGCCGAGCGTCACCTGCTGCGGCGCCGGCGACATCCACGAGGCCAAGCCGGACTACTACCTGCACATCTCGGCGCGCATCCTCGGCCAGGCCGAGCAGATGGGCTGCGACACGATCCTCACGATCTGCAACGTCTGCACCCTCAATCTGCGCCAGGCCAACAAGGCCCTGCAGGAGGACGCGGCGCTCCTGAACCGGATCAACGACAACCTCAAGGAGGTCGGCGCGGCCACCTACCAGGGCGGCGTCGACGTGCGCCACCTGCTCTGGGAGGTCTCGGAGGGCAACGGCTATGACGCCTTCAAGAGCGTCGCCGTCAAGTCGCTCGAGGGCCTCAAGGTCGCGCCGTTCTACGGCTGCCAGATCCTGCGCCCGTCGAAGATCCTCGGCTTCGAGAATCCCGACCAGCCGCAGTCGCTCGAGCGCCTGATCCAGGCCTGCGGCGCGGAGCCGATCGACTACCCGGCGAAGGTCAAGTGCTGCGGCTTCCCGATCGTCCTCGCCCGCGAGGACGTCGCGCTCGGCGAGCTCGTGCAGCCGCTCGAGCAGGCCGTCGCCGCGGGCGCCGACGTGATCGTCACGCCGTGCCCGCTCTGCCATCTGTCGCTCGACGCGTGGCAGCGCAAGGCCGCCGACTTCTCCGGCCAGGAGCTCGGGATCCCGATCCTGCACCTCGCCCAGCTGCTCGGGGCGGCCGCCGGCATCGAGGAGTCCGAGCTCAAGTTCAAGCGGCACGTCACGCGGCTCAGCCCCGAGGTCAAGGCGAAGCTGCAGATGCCGTCGGTCGTCGGCACCGAGGCGTAGGCCGCCGCAGGCCGCCGTCGGGTAGCCTTCGGCGGGTGAGGGGTCCTTCCGCGATCACGGGGCGCATCGCCGCCGAGGGCGCTCGCGCCGCGTACGGGTACGTGGCGTCGGGTCGCACCCTGCACGTGCTGGGCCAGTCGGGCGTCAGGCGCGGCGGCGTGACGGGCGCCCTGCTCGCGAAGGCGACGCGCAAGCGGACGATCGACACGGCGGCCGACCTCGGCGGCCTGACGTTCGCGCAGGTCCTCGACCACGCCGGCACCGGCATGCGCACCGGCATCGACTTCGCGATCCAGCAGTTCGCGACCGATGCGGCCGTGCGCGCCGACGTCACGCGGGTGGTGCGCGCGGGCCTCGACGAGCGCGCGCTCGAGCGGCAGCTCGTACGGGACGCCGCATGGCGCGGCGCCGTCCGCGGCGCGGTCAGCGGCGTGCCGGCGGTCGTGCCGTTCATGGGCACGAGCATCGAGCTGGGCGCCGCGATCGCCGACTCGATCGCGCTGACCGCGGCCGAGGCGCGGCTGATCCTCGCGCTCGAGCACATGCGCGGGCTCGACCTGACCCACACCGACCGCCGCCGCCTCGACGTGATGGTGATCCTCGCGCTCGCGGCCGGCGCCGCCGAGCTCGACGAGCAGGCGCAGGTGGTGCGCGTGGCCGGGCGCGAGCTGACCCTCGCGATGCTGCGCGACGAGGACCTGCCGCACGAGACCGTCGTCGCGCTCGGCGCCGCGATCGGCGCCGACATCGTGCGCCGGATCGCGCGCCGGCGCACCGCGGGCTTCATCATGCGGCTGATGCCGGGCGGCGTGTCGATCGCAGCTGCGGCGTGGATCGACTACCGCCTGACCGGGGAGGTCGGTCGCGAGGCGATCCGCTACCTCGATCTGGTCCATCCCGTGCGCACCCCGTAGCGAAGCTCGCGTCTCCCGCGCGAGCAAGGCGCGCGAGGATGGCGGCGTGCGTCGCCCCCGCGTCCCCGTGCTCGCCCTCGCCGTCCTCGCGGCCGCCGTGCTCGTGGCGCGGCAGGTGCCGTTCGCGGGCGAGCCGCCCGCCGATCGCGGCGGCCCGGTCGCAGCCGGCGTCGCCGACGTGCTGGAGGTCCTCGACGGCGACACCGTGGTGGTGCGGATGGCGGGCTACCAGGGCCCCGTCCGGATCGTCGGCGTCGACACCCCGGAGATCGCCCACGGCGACGAGCCGGCGGCCTGCCACGGCCCCGAGGCGGCCGCCGCCGTGCGCGCCTGGCTCGGCGGCCGTCGCGCCGTCGTGCGGCCCGCGCGCGAGCAGCGCGACCGCTACGGGCGCCTGCTCGCCTACGTGGAGGGCGTCGACGGACCGCTGGCGGGCCGCGACCTCGCCCGCGCGCTCGCCGTCAGCGGCCTCGCCCGCCCCCTGCCGATCGCCCCCAACCTGGACGACGCGCCGGCCATCGCCGAGCGCGCCGCCCGCGCCCGCCTGATGCGGCGCGGGCTGTGGGGGACGTGCGGGCAGGCGCGGGCGTTCCCCGGCCGCGGGTAGGCTGGGGGGCGTGATCGTCCCGCTCCTCGGCACCGCGCTCGTCGGCGCCGCGCTCGGTGTCGCGGAGGCCGTGGCCGTCCAGCGCACCGGCCGCGTCCTGCCGGTGCCCGGCCTCGACCCGCGCCTCCGCGGCCTGCGCATCGCGCACCTCTCGGACTTCCACCTGGGCGCGCCCGGCCCGAACCTCTCCGCTGCGCGCCGTGCCGTGCGGATCGCGATGGCGGCCGAGCCCGACCTGATCGCCATCACGGGCGACCAGCTCAGCCACCCGCGCGGCACCGGCGAGCTGCTCGAGCTCCTCGCCGGCCTCGACGCGCCGCTCGGCGTGTGGGCGATCCTCGGCAACCACGACCTCGGCTACTCGCGCGACCCCTTCTCGCGCGCCGGCGAGGTGCCCGACTACGCCGCCGCCGGCGTGCGCCTCCTGCGCGACGAGACGGCCGTGGTGGAGCGGGACGGGGCCCGCATCGCGATCAGCGGCATCGAGCCGCGCCGGCAGGAGCGGCCGACCTTCGCGACGCCACTGGGCGCGCCCCTGCTGCGGCCGTGGCCGGTCACCGACGCGGACCTCCACATCGTGCTGTCGCACTACCCGGACCTCTTCGACGAGGCCCCGGTGGGATCGCGCGACGTGGTCCTCGCGGGGCACCTGCACGGCGGGCAGATCTGCGTGCCCTGGCCGAGCGGCCGGCTGCGGCTGTCGCAGCTCGGGCAGCGCTACGCCGACGGCGCGTTCCGGCGAGGCGGCGCCACACTGCACGTCACGCGCGGCGTCGGCACCACCTTCGTCCCGTTCCGGATCCTGGCGCGGCCCGAGGTGCCGATCCTCGAGCTCGTCGCGGAGCGAGC
>JAURLF010000180.1 GCA_030831375.1 Gaiellales bacterium
GACCTCGTCGGCGGTGGGCGCGCCGACCCGCACGCGGTGGCCGATCGCATCGGCGAGCTGATCGCCGCCTCCGACGGCCGCGCGCTGGTGCTGTTCCCGTCGCTCGTGCGGCTGCGGCGCGTGCATGAGCTGCTCGCCGACCGGCTCGGTGTGCCGGTGCTCTGCCAGGGCGACGCGGCCCGCGACGTCCTGCTCGAGCGCTTCCGGGCGGACGAGCGCTCCGTCCTCTTCGCCTCGATGACGTTCTGGCAGGGCGTCGACATCCCCGGCCGCTCGCTCGAGCTCGTGATCCTCGAGAGCCTGCCGTTCGCGGTGCCCGACGACCCGCTCGTCGCCGCCCGCTCGGAGCGGGCCGAGCGCGACGGCGGCAGCGGCTTCAGGGACGTGCAGCTGCCGCACGCGGCGCTCCTGCTCAAGCAGGGCTTCGGGCGCCTCTTGCGCTCCGAGACCGACCGGGGCGTCGTCGCCGTGCTCGACGCGCGGCTCATCGAGAAGGGCTACGGCGGCTACCTGCGCGGCGCGCTGCCGCCCGTCGAGGTCGTGCGCGACGTCGGCGCGGTGCGGGACTTCCTGCAGGGCGCGCGCGCCGCGTAGCCGGCGCGCCGCCGATGCCCGGAGCGGGACTCGAACCCGCACGCCTTGCGGCAGCCGGGTTTAAGCCGGCCGCGTCTGACCAATTCCGCCATCCGGGCACCGCCGAGGATAGAGGACGGTGGGCTGCCGCCCCGAGGCCTGCGATGTACATCCTGCCCCTCGCTCACCGCCCGGCCATGCTCGACGAGATCCGCGACCTCCTCCCCGCCTACTGCGCCGGCTCCCTGCCGGAGGAGCTGCATGCGCGCATCGAGGAGGCGATCCTGCGCTCGCCGGATCTCCTCAACGAGGCGACCGAGCTCGCGCAGGTCAACGACCACCTGCTCGAGGTGCGCCGGCGCATCGACGCCGAGGCCTCGGCCTAGGCGCCGATCCCAAGGGCGAGCCCGTGCAGGATGTCGCGCTCCGACGCGACGAACCCGGGCGCGTCGAGGGCGTCGAGCGCGGCGAGCAGCACGATCGAGCCGCCCACGATCAGCCCGGCGCGACCCGGCTCGATGGCCGGGTGCGCCTGGCGGCGCGCCTCGGCGGTCAGGGGCGCGAGTTTGGCGATCCACACGGCGATCGCGTCCCGGCTGACGCGGGTCCCGTGGATCCGGGCCGCGTCGTACCCTGGCAGTCCCAGCTCGAGCGCCGCGAGCGTGGTGGCGGTGCCGGCGACGGCGACCGCGTCCACCCCCTCGGCCCGGGTCGCGAGGTCGGGGGGCAGGTGGCGGTCGAGCAGGCGGTCGACCTCCTCGCGGGCCAGCGTGAGCTGGTCGGGCGACACCGCGTCCTCCGCGAGCCAGCGCTCCGTCATGCGCACGCAGCCCGCCTGCAGGCTGATCGCGCCGTGGACGAGGCCGCCCTCGCCGACGACGATCTCCGTGGAGCCGCCGCCGACGTCGACGACGGCCATCGGCCCGTCGGCGTCCATCGTCGAGGCGACCCCGCGGAACGTCGCCCGCGCCTCCTCGTCGCCCGTCAGGGTGCGCGCCGCGATCCCGAAGTCGCGGGCCAGCGACTGCATGAAGGCCTCGCCGTTGCGGCTGTCCCGGACCGCGCTCGTCGCCGACGCGAAGATCACGTCCGAGCCCATCTGCCGCGCGCGCTCGACGTACTCGCCGACGACGCGCCGCGTGCGGCCCATCGCCTGCTCGGACAGGCGCGCGTCGCGGTCCACGTGCGCGCCGAGGCGCGTGATCTCGAGGTGGCGTTCCAGCTCGTCGAGCCGGCCATCGGCGACATCGGCGAGGAGCAGGCGCGTCGAGTTCGTGCCCATGTCGATGACGGCCGCGCGCATGGGGGGAAGGGTAGGGAGGGCGCCCCGCGGCCCTGCGGTGCGGCCGTGCCCAGGCTGCGGTTTCTGCGCTAGACTGCGCATCCAGCGACGCGGGGTGGAGCAGTCTGGTAGCTCGTCGGGCTCATAACCCGAAGGTCGCAGGTTCGAATCCTGCCCCCGCTACTTCGAAGGCCGGCCGTCAGGCCGGCCTTTCGCGTCGAGGTGGGAGCGGCGGCTCCGGCGTCGCCCGAAGGGCCCAGGCGCCGGCACGGGGCTTGCGGCAACGATCGTCCGTCGAGCACGCGTGGTGTACCCGGCCGGCCGCACACGTCACAGTTTCCGTATACGGGAATCTATATGGCTGTATTGCTTCCAGTTTCCGGAAATCATCTCCTCTCCGATGGCTGGGATCATCGAAGCGGACGCCGCGGCATTCGCGGTGACGAGAGGAAGGTCGGCGCCGGTTCGCCGGTGCCCCAACGGGAGGAGATCGGATGTCCTTGCTGCTCGCGCAGACCGCGCAGTTCCCAGAGCAGGTCACGACGAACCAACTCGTGCAGAACGTCGTGTACGCGTCGGGCACGGTCGGGGCCATCATGGTCCTCGTCGGCCTGATCCTGATCGACGCCGGCGGCCTGCGCCGCCGGAGCATCGCCAACGCGACGGCGGAGAAGCTGATCGGCTTCTTCATCGGTTTCGCGGTCTACTTCCTGATCGGCTTCGCCTTCTGGGCGGCGCAGTACATGCGTCCGTTCTACGGCAACTTCTGGGAGGCGTTCACCGAGACCGCCAAGCTCTTCTGGGCGGGCGGCAGCCTCTCGAACGAGTTCGCCCAGAACGTCGACCCGGCGGTCTGGCCGGCGCTCAACAGCTTCCAGATCTTCATCTTCTTCCTGGCCTGCTTCGCCGGCCTGATCAACGTGCTCCTGCACTTCGCCGTGTCGGAGCGGATGAAGGCGGCTGCGTACTTCGTCACCTGCGCCGTGGCCACGATCGTGTCGTCCGCGCTCAGCTACGCCACCTGGGGCTCCAGCGGCTGGCTGACCAACGAGGGCTTCCACGACTTCTTCGGCGTGGGCTTCGTGTACATGTTCACCGGCGGCATGGCGCTCGTGTTCGTCTGGGCGTACGGGCGCCGGCCCGGCATGTACGAGGCGCACGCGAAGGTGGCCGAGTACCGGACCACCAACAACGGCCTCGTGATGGCGGGCGTCGCCACCGTCTTCGCCGGCCTGCCGATGGTGATCCTGTCCTGCCTGTTCTTCTTCGACCCCGAGGCCCTCGCCGTCAGCGTCACGATGGCTGACACCAGCGTCGGCATCGCGTTCAACAACTACGGCATGGCCTGGGCCGGTGGCACGCTCGCCGGCGCCGTGATCGCCTACGCCACGAAGCAGTACAGCTACATCGCGCTCGGCGCCTTCGGCGGCTACGTCGCCGGTGCAGTCGCGATGGACGTGTACAAGCCATGGCAGATGTTCCTCGTCGCCGCAGGCGCGCCGATCGTGGCCTTCCTCATCTACGAGTTCATGAAGAAGCGCCGCGTCGACGAGCACAAGCTGATCCCGCTGTTCATCGGCTGCGGCACGTACGGCATGATCATGGTCGCCCTGATCGCGGGCGGCACGCCCAAGGGCGGCTACGCGGGCTACGACGCCCCGTGGGACTTCCAGCACGCGGAGATCAGCCTCGTGATGCAGCTGATCGGCATCGTGGTGATTCTCGGCGCGGGCATCGGCACCGCGCTGATCCTGACCCTGATCTTCAAGCTGTTCGGCGGGCTGCGCCACGACGACGACGTGCAGGCGCACGGCCTCGACTCCGCCCTCTGGGGCTTCGAGCCGGACGTCCAGCCGATCGGCGAGCACGAGTCGAAGGTCGGCTCCTCGCCCGGCGGGCACTAGGACACTCGGGTGGCGCGGGCCCTGCCCGCGCCACCCGCCCCTGCGGACGGGGGTGCGGCACGCCGACCGGTGTGCCGCACCCCCGTCTCGCGTTTGCGGGGCCGTGCGTTCGGGCGGGCCGCAGCACGTCGGCAGGGTTCCGCCATCGCGGGCCGCCGCTGCCGGGCTAGCGTCTGAGCGGTCCCCACGAAAGGTCCGCAGCATGGATTCGACCCGCCACCGGGGGCGCACCGCCCTCGTCACCGGCGCCGGCAGCGGCATCGGCCGCGCCACCGCCATCCGCCTCGCCCAAGAGGGCGCCGACGTCGTCGGCTGCGACATCGACGAAGCCGGGCTCGAGGGCACGCGACGCGCGCTCGAGGAGGCGGGCCAGGCCGCCGACCTGCACATCGCCGACATCACGGACCAGGCCGCCATCGACCGGCTCGTCGAGCAGGCGGGCCCGGGCGTCGACGTGCTCGCCAACGTCGCCGGGATCATGGACCACTTCATCCCGCTCGGCGACCTCGACGACGCCACCTGGGAGCACGTCATGGACGTCAACCTGACGGGCGCGATGCGCCTGTCGCGCGCCGTCCTACCGGTCATGCAGGCCAACCACGGCGGCGCGATCGTGACCGTGGCGTCCGAGGCTTCGCTGCACGCAGGAGCCGCGGGCACGGCCTACGCCACCTCCAAGCACGCCCTCGTCGGGCTCGTGCGCAGCGTGGCCTTCTACTACGGGCCCGACGGAATCCGCTCGAATGCCGTCCTGCCGGGGCCCGTCGAGACGAACATCGGCATGACGTCGACGCCTGCGGTGCCATGGGCCATGGAGCGCGCTCAGGTGGCGCTCGCGCCGATGCCGCCCACGCCCGCGCAGCCTGACCAGATCGCCGCGGCCATCTCGTGGCTGGCCTGCGACGAGGCCTCGGACGTCAACGGGGCGCTCCTGACGGCGGATGGGGGGTGGTGCGCGGCGTAGGGCGCCGCGGACGCGTCGGTCGTCATCAGGCGCCGGCTGCGCCCGTCGGTGTCCTCCATGCGCACGACGCCCGCAGTGGATGGTGATCAGGCCGGCCACGTCCCGTCTGCTCGTCCGGTCGGTGCCCGTCCGGGCACTGACCGGACCCATACCGGCAAACGCGGGACCTGACGAAAGAGCTGCAGCTCGTCGGGCAGCGGGAAGACGATGAAGGCGTCCGCCGTCTCCGGGTGCGCTGACGCGGATGCGCCTCAGTCGGGCGGGTTCGCAGCCCGCTGCCGCTCCATCAGCGAGCACCAGTCGTCCCCCGCGTGGCCGCGGGCGTCGTTCTCGTCGAGCAGGCTCGCGACGATCGCGGTGACCGGCAGCTCCGCGCCCATGCGCTCCGCCTCCTCGAGCACGAGCCCGACGTCCTTGCGCATCAGGGTCGTCGAGAAGCCGTAGTCGTACCGGGCGTCGATCATCAGCTCGGCGCGGTTCTCCATCATCCACGACGTCGACGAGCCGGTCAGCATCACCTCCAGCACGCGCCGCGGGTCGAGACCGGCGCGCTCCGCGAAGGCCAGGCCCTCGGCGAGGGCCTGGCCTGTGCCGAGGACGCAGATCTGGTTCGCCATCTTCGTCAGCTGGCCGGCGCCCGCGGGCCCGATCAGGGTCGCCCGGGCCGCGTAGGCGGACACGACCTGCTCGGCGGTGGCCCAACCGGCCTCGTCGCCGCCCGCCATCACCGCCAGCTTGCCGTTCTCGGCGCCGACGGTGCCGCCGGAGACCGGGGCGTCGACGAAGGCGCAGCCGACGTCGGCGGCCTCCGCGGCCAGCGCGCGGGCGATCTCCGCCGAGGTCGTGGAGTGGTCGATCCAGACCGCGCCGGGGGCGAGGGCGTCACGGCCCGCGTCCCAGACGGCGCGCAGCTGCGGGTCGGCGGGCACCGACGAGCAGACGGCGTCGCAGCCCTCCACGGCGTCCGCCACCGAGTCGGCGGCGCGGCCGCGGTGCTCGGACGCCCAGCGCGCCGCGAGGTCCGCGTCGATGTCGAAGACGGCGAGGTCGTGTCCGGCGGCCGCGAGGTGGCCGGCGAGGTGCCAGCCCATCCGGCCGATGCCGATGAAGGCGACCCTCACGCCGGCACCCCGGGCTTGCCGCGGTCCGCGAGCGTGAAGCCGCGCGCCAGGCGCGCGTGCACGCGGCCCGCCGTCGCCATGGCGAGGATCAGCACCAGCTCCTCGTCGCGGGGGCCGTCCGGCACACCGACCTCGATCGCGTCGTAGTGGCTGCCCACGTACGACCACTCGATGTGGGTGAGGGGGATGTCGATGCGGGCGCCGATGCCGCCGACCTTCTTCGTGGACGGCACGATCGACGCGCCGCCGCCGATCGCGGTGCGCATGCCGCCGCCGCCGGGGATGTGCCACATCGCGCCGTGCTCGACCTCGCCCCGGCCGCCGACGATCGCGCCCTTGCCGTAGCCCTCGATGCGGCTCGCGTCGCCGCCGAGGTGGTCGACGAGGATGCCGCCGAGCCGCTCGCCGAGGGCGGCCAGCTCGTCGAACGCGGGGGAGAGGTCCTCGACGTACTCCCCGACGTACGGGTTGGTGACGACGGCCATCGCCGCGCCCTTCAGGACGGGCTGCGGGGGAGGCGGGCCGAAGTCGTGGTGGATCTCCTCCGTGTAGACCGCGATCTTGCGGACCTCGAACAGCGCCATGGGTCTCCTCCCGGGCTCGACCGTGGCAGTCTACGCGCCCCGTCGCGTCAAGGCCGGGGCGGTAGACTGCCGCGCAGGAGGTTGCGGGTGGTCAGTCGGATCGGCGGGTGGTGCGCGCATCGCAAGTGGGTCGTGATCGCGCTGTGGATCATCCTGCTCGCCGGCGTCGGCGCGGCCGGCATCCTCGCCGGCGGCCGCGCCACCGCGAACCTGACGGTACCCGGCACCAGCGCGCAGACCGGCGCCGACCTCGCCGACCGCGCATTCCCGACGGGCAAGGGCCTCGCGGGTCAGGTCGTGGTCTACGGCGAGCCGGGCGTCCTGCGTGAGAAGCGCGTCCAGCGCGCGATCGAGAAGGCCGTCAAGGACGCGCGCACCCTGCCGCGGATGGCCTCCGTGCAGAGCCCGCTCGAGCCGGGCGGCCTGGTCTCCAAGGACGCGTCGACCGCGATCATCGGCCTCACCTACGCGATGGGCGCGGAGGACGTGCAGCCCTCCACCTACCGCCATCTGCAGGAGGCGATGCGGCCGATCCGGGCCGTCGACGGCCTGCGCGTCGCCTACTCGGGTACGCCGGCGGCCGAGGAGGAGGCGACGGCCACCGACATCTCCGACGCCCTCGGCCTCGTCGCCGCGATGATCATTCTGCTGGTGGCGTTCGGGACGGCGCTGGCGATGGTGTCGCCGCTCCTCAGCGCCGTGGCGGGCCTCCTGCTCGGGGTTGCCACGATCAAGCTGCTGTCGGCGTACCTGCAGATCTCCTCGATCGGGCCGATCCTGGCCACCATGATCGGCCTCGGCGTCGGCATCGACTACGCCGTCTTCCTCGTCAACCGCCAGCGCGAGAACCTCCTGCGCGGCGTCGAGCCCCTGCAGGGCATCCGCGACGCGATGGGAACCGCCGGGCGGGCCGTCCTCGTGGCGGGTCTGACGGTGGCGATCGCGCTGCTCGGCCTGGCCACGGCCCAGATCCCGTTCGTGACGATGCTCGGGGTGACGGCGTCGGTGGCGGTGCTGACCGCCATCCTCTCCGCGCTGACCTTGCAGCCGGCGCTCCTCGCCGTGATGGGGCGGCGCGTGATCAGGAAGCGCGACCGCGAGGCGCCGCCCGCCGCGACGGGCGAGGACGACGTCGGCGGGGGCATCTGGGGCCGCTGGGCACGGCTCGTGGGGTCGCACCCCGTGCCGTTCCTGCTCCTCGCCGTCGCCATCCTCGGCGTGCTGACGGTGCCGCTCCTGCAGATGCGGCTCGGCCAGGTCGACGCCGGCTCCGACCCGCCCGGCTCGACGACGCGGATCGCCTACGACCAGCTCGCGAAGTCATTCGGGCCGGGCTTCAACGGGCCGATCGAGGTGGTGCTGCACCCCTACGCCGACGCGCGCGGGGTCAAGCGCGTCGCGGAGGCCCTCGCGAAGGATGCCGACGTCGAGGTGGTGGCGCCGCCGGCGATCAGCAAGAAGAACAAGGTGGTCGTGATCAGCGTGACGCCGAAGTCGGCGCCGACGGACGACCGAACGCAGCGGCTCGTGGAGCGGTTGCCACGCGACGTCCAGCGGGTCACGGGTCCCGAGGTGCGGGTCTACGCCACGGGGGTCACAGCGGGGCTCCTCAACCTCTCGGACCGCATCGCGCAGCGGCTGCCGATCTTCATCGCGGCGGTGATCCTGCTCTCGTTCGTCCTGCTTTTGGTCGAGTTCAAGTCCGTCCTCGTGCCCCTGAAGGCCGCGATCATGAACGCGCTCTCGATCGGCGCGGCCTACGGGGCGATCGTCGCGATCTTCCAGTGGGGTTGGGGCGCGAGCCTGATCGGCCTCAAGGAGACGGTGATGATCGAGGCCTACGTGCCGATGATGATGTTCGCGATCCTGTTCGGCCTCTCGATGGACTACGAGGTGTTCCTGATCAGCCGCATCCGCGAGGCGCACCTGCGCGGCGCGAGCGCCCTGCGCAGCGTCGAGGTCGGCCTCTCCCACACGGCGCGGGTGATCACCGCGGCGGCCCTGATCATGATCACCGTCTTCCTGTCGTTCGTGCTCGAGGACAACGTGATCGTGAAGATGTTCGGCATCGGTCTCGCCACCGCCGTCCTCGTCGACGCCACGATCGTGCGGCTGATGCTGGTGCCGAGCACGATGGTGCTGCTCGGCGAGGCCAACTGGTGGCTGCCCGGCTTCCTGCGGCGGGTCCTGCGGGCCCCGTCCCCGTCGCCGCCCGTCTAGCCGGCGACGGCGGCGCGGCGGTTCTGGATCGCCTCGAGCATGCCGGCGTAGGCGTCGGCGAACTGCTTCACGCCCTCGTCCTCGAGCTGGCGGGTGACGGCGTCGAAGTCGATGCCGGCCGCTGCGACGCCCGCCATCACGGCGCGCGCCTCGTCGAGGTCCCGGCCGATGTTGTCGCCGGGATCGCCCTGCGTCCGGAACGCCTCGAGCGTGGCGTCGGGCACCGTGTTGACGGTGTCGGGCCCGATCAGGTCGTCGACGTAGATCGTGGCCGGGTAGGCGGGGTTCTTCGTGCTCGTCGAGGCCCAGAGGGGGCGCTGCCGGTGCGCACCCGCCGCCTCGAGGGGCGCCCAGCGGTCGCCCTCGAAGACGCGCCGGTAGACGTCGGCGTAGGCGATCTTCGCGTTGGCCACGGCCGCCTTGCCGCGCAGGGGGGAGTCCTCGGGCAGGAGCGCGTCGACCTTCGTGTCGATGCGCGAGACGAAGAAGCTGGCGACCGAGCGGATGCCGCCCAGATCCTCGCCGGCGGCGTGCCGTGCGGCGATGCCGTCGACGTAGGCCTCGGCAATCGCGAGGTAGCGGTCGACGGCGAACAGCAGCGTCACGTTGATGCTGAGCCCGTCGCGGGTCAACTGCCGGAACGAGTCGATGCCCTCGCGCGTGCCCGGCACCTTGATCATCACGTTCGGGCGGTCGACGGCGGCGTGCAGCTCGTGCGCGCGGCGGACGGTGCCCGGGGTGTCGAAGGCGAGGTCGGCCTCCACCTCGATCGAGACGTAGCCATCCGCGCCGCCCGTGCGGTCGTGGACGCCGCGCAGCACGTCGCAGGCGGCCTGGATGTCCTCGATCCAGAGGGGCTGGAAGGCCTCGGCGGCGGTCGCGTCGGCGGGGACGGCGCGGATCGCGTCGTCGTAGAGCCCGGACTCCTCGACGTTCTTCGCGAAGATCGACGGGTTCGAGGTGCCCCCGGTGACGCCGTCCTCCTCGATGATCCGGGCCAGGAGACCCGTCTGCACCGCGGGGCGCGCGACGTTGTCGTACCAGACGCTCTGCCCGTACCTGCCGACCTCGAGCCACTTGCTCGCCACGTGCCCTCCCGGATCGTGTCTACGGGGCCTAGTCTACGCGCAGCAGGCGCCGCGCGGGTGGCGCCCGTCCGCAGCCGATGGCCGACCGCACTCCGCTCACCTACCTCGCCGTCGCCGAGGCGCTGTGCGCGCGCCCGGGCTGGGTGCTCGTCGACGGCCGGCTCGTGCGCGAGCACGACTGCGGGGGCTGGGAGGCCGCTCGGGCCGCGCTCGACGCGATCGCCGAGGCCGCCGACGAGCTCGACCACCATCCCGACCTCGAGCAGCGCTTCGGCCGCGTGCGGGTCACGGTGACGACCCATCGTCCGCCGGGGATCTCCGGGCTGGATCTCGCCCTCGTCGACCGCGTCGACCGGGTGCTCGGGGCAGGGGAGCTCGCATGAGCGGGCGCGTCATCCTGCTCGACCCGCTGTGGCCGATGGACGGGGTCGAGGATGCGCTGGCGGGTCTCGACGTGGAGGTGGAGAAGGCGGACTCGGCCGCGGGCGACGACGTCGTGGCGGTGCTCGCCGCCCCCGAGCAGGAGGTGCGCGCCGACGTGCTCGGCCGCTGCCCGAACCTGCGCCTCGCCGGCACCTGCTCGACCGGGTACGACAACCTCGACGTGGACGCCCTCAGCGCGGCCGGGGTGGCGTGCCTCCACGTCGGCGGCTACTGCGACGAGGAGGTCGCCGAGCACGCGATCGCGCTCGCCACGGGCCTGCTGCGCGGCACGCACCGGCTCGACCGCCACGTCCGCGACGGCGGCTGGTGGCCGTACCCGATGGAGCCGCGCCGCGTGCGGGGCAGCCTGCTCGGCATCGTCGGCTTCGGCGCGATCGGCCGGCTGGTCGCCGCCCTCGCGCTGGCCAACGGGATGCGCGTGCAGGCCGCGGACGCCTTCGTGGTGGACGCCGAGGTGCGCGCGCACGGGGCAGAGCCCGTCGCGCTCGACACGCTCCTCGGCACGAGCGACGTCGTGACGCTGCACGCACCGCTCCTCGAGGGAACGCGCCACCTGATCGACGCGGACGCCCTCGCGCGCATGCGCCCCGACGCGTACCTCGTCAACTGCGCCCGCGCGGGTCTCGTCGACCACGCCGCGCTCGGCGCGGCGCTCGCGGCGCGCACGATCGCCGGCGCTGCCCTCGACGTCCTGCCGGTCGAGCCGCCGCCCCCGGGCGAGACGGCGCTCGGCTGGCCGAACCTCGTGCTGCAGCCGCACGCCGCCTGGTACTCGCCCGAGGCGAGCCTGGCGCCGTACCGGCGGCAGATCGACGACCTCGCGCGCTTCCTGCGCGGCGAGCGCCCGCAGGGGCTGATCCGGGAGGTGACCCGATGAGGGTGGTCTGCATCGACGACACATGGCCGCTCGACCGCGCCAACGCGATCATCGGCCCGGCAGGGGCAGAGGTCGTCTTCAGCCGCGAGATCGCGGGCGACGACGTCGTCGGCGTGCTCACCTATCCGGGCGGGCCGATCGACGCGACGGTGCTCGAGCGGGCGCCGAACCTGCAGGTGGTGGCGACCTGCTCGACCGGCCACGACCACCTCGACGCCGCCGGACTCGCCGCACGCGGCGTCTGGTGCTGCCGCGTCACCCATTTCTGCGACGACGAGGTCGCCGACCACACGATCGGCCTCGCCATCGCGTGCCTGCGCGGCATCGTGATGCTCGACCGGCTCGTGCGCGACGGCACCTGGTGGCCGTACCCGCAGCCGCCGCGTCCCGTCACGGGCTCCGTGCTCGGCGTGATCGGCTTCGGCGCGATCGGCCGCGGCGTGGTCGCCCGCGGCGCGGCGCTCGGGATGGAGGTGCTGGTCGCCTCCGAGCACGCCACGCCCGACGAGGTTGCCGCCGCCGGCGGGCGCCTGGTCGGCCGCGACGAGCTGCTGGGGACGAGCGACGTGGTCTGCCTGATGACGTCCGTCACGGACGCCACGCGCGGGATGCTCGACGCCGCGGCGCTCGCGCGGATGCGTCCCGATGCCTACCTCGTCAACACGGCTCGCGCCGCCCTCGTCGACCACGACGCGCTCGGGGCGGCCCTGCTCGGGGGACGCATCGCGGGCGCCGCCCTCGACGCCCTGCCGGTCGAGCCCGCGCCGCCCGACGCGCCCGAGCGCGACTGGCCGCGCACGATCCTGCAGCCGCATGCGGCTTGGTACTCGGCGGAGTCGGACCGCCGCTCGTTCGACGACGCCGCCGAGGACGTGGCCCGGGTCCTGCGGGGCGAGCGGCCAGTGTCGTTCCTGCGCGGGCCGGGCTAAGCCGGCCCGGGAACGCGAAGGGCCCCGCCCGCCGACCGGCGGACGGGGCCCCACGCGCGGCCGGCTACGAGGCCTTGACCTCCTCGCCGGCCGCGATCACCTCGCGGTAGTTCGGGATCGAGTGCTCGAACCACGTGTTCGGCGGCTCCCAGGCGGCGGGGTTGTCGATATCGAACGCCTTGATCAGCGCCTTGTCCTGGATCAGCTCGATCACGCCGTCCTTCTGCGCCCCCGCGAACTGGAAGTTGTCGGTCAGCGCGGCCGCGGCCTCCGGCGTGTTGGCCGACGCGATCGCCAGCTGCGCGCGGCCCGGCTGCATCGTGTTCGCACTGAGGACCATCCCGCAGACCCACGCGCCGCGGCCCTCCTTGGGCTGCATGTACTTGATGTTGCGGCCCTCCATCTTCGGATCGTTCTTGATCCGCCAGTAGCCGTCCGGCCAGGTGTAGGTCGCGAGTAGGTTGCCGTTGACGAAGTCGTTCACCGCGTCGGTCTGCGACGTCCAGTAGTTGCGCATGTTCGGCTTCCACTGCAGCGCCGTCTCCTTCGCGGCGGCGATCTGCGCGGTGTCCAGCACGTTCGGGTCGACGGCGCCCTCGTTCATCAGGTGCGAGAAGCCGATGATCGAGGTCGGGTCCGAGAAGAACGACATCTTGCCGGCGAAGCGCTGATCGAGCAGGATCCGCCAGGTCTCCTCGCCGCCGACCTCGTCGAAGTCGATCGCGTCCGCGTCGTAGGTGAGCGACGAGAAGCCGACGTCGAACGGCACGAACCACGTCTGACCGTCGATCTCGCCACCCGCGCGGACCGCCTCGGGGATGCCCTGGTAGTCGGGCAGGAGCGAGAGGTCGAGCGGCTGGATCAGGCCACCGTCCTTCCACTGCGGGATCCACATCGCGCAGGGGTGGACGATGTCCGGGCTGTAGCCCGACGCCACCTTCGAGAGCGCCTGCGTGTCGTCCTCGAGGAACGTCCACTTCAGCGGCGAGTCGGTGCCGTAGGGGCCCTCCTCGTACTGGCTCCACATCCACGGCGCGCCCGCCTCGGGATCGTTGTCGTAGCCGGCCCACGTGAAGATCTCGATCGGGCCGCCCGGCTCCGAGGCCGGGTCGACGGTGGGGGCCGCGGCGGCCGTGGAGGTCGCGTCGGCCGTTTCGGTCGCGTCGGCCGCTGCGCTGTCGCCGCCGCCGGACGAGTCCGACGAGGAGCCGCCGCAGGCGGCCATGAAGGCGGCGAGGCCGGTCGTGCCGGACAGGGCCAGGAAGCCCTTGCGATCGAGGTGTCTCATGATATTCCCTCCTCAGGCGGCGGGCTGCCCCGCCGCGGGTCGGTGGTGCGGATGGCTCCTCTATGGGTCATCCTATTGCTCCTCGGGTTCGCCGCCGGCGAGCCCGTTCACAATCCGCTCCTGGGCGCGCGTGCCCGCGGTGCAGCCGCAGTCGGGGCCGGTCGTCTCCCCGAGGACGGCGATGATGCGGGCGCGCCGCTGCCCGTCCTCGTTCGTCGCCGACGAGGCGACGGCCACCGCGGACCCGCCCAGCACGACCACCGCGGCGAGCACGGCGATCGCGGCGCGCATGGTCAGCGGCCCTCCAGCTTGCGGTCGCCGTAGCGGCGGATCGCCTCCGCGCCGATCGCGATCAGGAAGCTGATCACGATCATCACAGTGGCGACCGGGATCAGCGCCTGCGTCTTCTCGGGGAACTTCAGGCCCGAGTACAGGTAGACCGGGTAGGTCGGCTGGTCGGAGCTGAGGAACGACGCGATCACGACCTCGTCGATCGAGAAGACGAAGGCGATCATGAATGCGGAGATGATCGACGGCAGGATCAGCGGGAAGAGGACGTAGCGGAACGTCTGCAGGCCGTTGGCGCCGAGGTCGGAGGCGGCCTCCTCGAGCCGGCGGTCGATCGATGCGATGCGGGGCAGCAGGATCAGGACCGCGAACGGCAGGGCGATGATCACGTGCCCGATCATGATGCTCGGCAGGCCGAGGCCGATCGGGATCGCGCCGCGCTGGAACATGGTCAGCAGCGACACGGCCACGACGACGGTGGGGACCACCAGCGGCACCAGCAGCAGCGCCGACATCACCGGGCGGAAGCGCACGTTGCGACGGGCCAGCGGGTACGAGCCGAGCAGGGCGAGCAGGGTCGCGACGAAGGCCGCGGCGAAGCCGACCTTGAGGCTCGCGGCGATCGATTGGCGGATCTCGCCCGTCTGCCACGACAGCTCGTACCAGCGCAGCGTGAAGCCGTCGAGGGGGAACGCGGCGATGGTCGAGTCGTTGAAGGAGAAGATCACCAGCAGCACGGTCGGCAGGTACAGGAAGACCAGGAAGATCGCGAAGAACAGCGTCAGGATGCGCTTGCC
The DNA here is from genome assembly GCA_030831375.1 of Gaiellales bacterium. Classification (GTDB taxonomy): domain Bacteria; phylum Actinomycetota; class Thermoleophilia; order Gaiellales; family F1-60-MAGs149; genus F1-60-MAGs149. The sequence goes on from JAURLF010000180.1 coordinate 14,360, forward strand.
GTTCGGCGAGATCAGGACGAACGTCGACGAGTCGCGCGCGGCCACTTAGAGCCCGCCCCCGCCGGCGCGCAGGAAGCGCGAGGTGGCGAACACGAGGATCAGGACGACGCCCATCAGGAACAGCGCCATCGTGGACCCGTACTGCCAGTTGAAGCTGCCGCCGACGAACTGGCTGGCGAGGTTCTGGCCGAACATCGTGCCATCGACGCCGCCGACCAGGGTCGGCGTGACGTACTCGCCGATCGAGGGGATGAACACGAACAGGAAGGCGGCGACGATGCCGGGCGCGGCGATCGGGAGCGTGATCTTGCGGAAGGCCTGCCAGCGCGTGGCGCCGAGGTCCATGGAGGCCTCGAGCAGCCGGCGGTCGATCGTCTCGAAGGCGAGGAAGATCGGCAGGCAGATGAACGGGACCCACGCGTACGTGAGCACCACCATCACGGTGAACTGGCTGTAGATCAGGAAGGTGAGGGGCTCGTTGATGATCCCGACCGTCATCAGGCCCGAGTTGATCAGGCCCTGGTCGCCGAGGATCACCTTCCACGCGAAGACGCGCAGGAGGTACGACGTGAGGAACGGGGCGATCACGATCAACAGCCACGTGTACTTCGACTTCTGCACGCAGAAGGCGAGGAAGTAGGCGACGGGGACCGCGACGATCACTGCGATCACGGACGAGGTCATCGCCATCGTCACGGACTTGAAGAAGAGGTTGAGCTGGATGCCCTCGCTCGTGAACTGCATGATCCGCAGCAGGGTGTTGCCGGCCGGGATCGTGAGGAAGGGCATCAGGAGCAGCGCGAAGGCGATCCCGATGACCCAGGTGCCGTAGCGCTCGGACAGGCGACCGCCCGCCACGGTCAGGACCAGCAGCACGACCAGCGCCACGCCGATCAGGAGCGCGGGGAGGGCGAACTCGAGGCCGAGCACGGCGACGTTGACGTCGCCGCCGACGAGCTTGCCCCAGAGCTGGCCGGTGAACCCGTTCAGCTCGCCGTTGAGGGCGGCGAGCGCCTCGGTCGGCGAGAACCGTCGCAGGGCGACGGAGAACAGGAAGATGTAGTACAGCGGCAGCAGGAAGAACGCCGCGAGGACGAGCAGGGTCGGCGCCAGCAGGCCGTACGTGGACAGGGCAGAGCCGCCGTCGTTGCGGCTCTCGCGGCGGCTCCGCTTCTGCGGCAGCTTGGGCTTCTCGGCGACCGTGGCCATGGTGCGGACGGCGGGCGGGAGGGGGAGGGCCGCACGGGCGGCCCTCCCCCTGGATCCCCTCCGGCTAGGAGGCCTTGACCTCCTGGCCGGCCGTGACGTACTCGCGGTAGTTCGGCAGCGGCGCCTCGAACCACGCGTTCGGCGGCTCCCAGGCCTCCGGCTTGTCGATGTCGAAGGCCGAGATCAGGGCCTTGTCCTGGATCAGGTCCATGACGCCCTTCTGCTGGGCCGAGGCGTACTGGAAGTAATCCGTCAGGTCCGCGCCGGCCTGCGGCGTGTTCGACGAGGCCATCGCCAGGTTCGCGCGGCCCGGCTGCTTCGTCGCCGAGCTCAGCACCATGCCGCAGACCCAGGCCAGGCGGCCCTCCTTGGGCTGCATGTACTTGATGTTGCGGTCCTTCATCTTCGGATCGTTCTTGATCTTCCAGTACCCGTCCGGCCAGGTGTACGTGGCCAGCAGGTTGCCGTTGAGGAAGTCGTTGACCGTGTCGGTCTGCGACGTCCAGTAGTTGCGCAGGTTCGGCTTGACCTTGAGCGCGGTCTCCTTGGCGGCCGCGATCTGCTCGGAGGTGAGCACGTTCGGATCGGTCGGCTCCGTGCCGGCCTGGCTGCAGTTGATCAGGTGGCCGATCTTGATGACGGCGACGTCATCGGAGAAGAGGGCCATCTTGCCCTTGTAGGCCTCGTCGAGCAGGACCTGCCAGGTCTCCTCGCCGCCGTAGTTGTCGAAGCTGATCGCGTCGGCGTCGTAGGTCAGGCAGGAGAAGCCGACGTCGAACGGCAGCAGGTACGGCTGGCCGTCGATGACGCCGCCGGCCTTGATCGCCTCCGGCACGCCGTCCCAGTCGGGCATCAGGTTCAGGTCGAGGGCCTGGATCAGGCCCGCGTCCTTCCACTGCACCGTGTACGCGATGCAGGGGTGCGAGATGTCCGGGCTGTAGCCCGACGCCACCTTCGACAGCGCCTGGCCGTCGTCCTCGAGGAACGTGAACTTGAGCGGCGAGTCCGTGCCGTAGGGGCCCTCCTCGTACTGGCTCCACATCCACGGCGCGCCCGCCTCGGGGTCGTTGTCGTAGCCGGCCCACGTGAAGATCTCGATCGGGCCGCCCGGCTCGCTGGCGGGGTCGAAGGAGCCGCCGGCGGCGGCCTCCTCGGCCGTCACGCCCTCGGCCTGCGCCTCGTTGCCGCTGTCCGAGCCGCCGTCGTCCGACGCGCCGCCACAGGCGGCCAGGAACGCCGCCAGGCCGGTCGCGCCCGACAGGGCGAGGAAGCCCTTCCGGTCCATGTGCTCACGCATTCGCGTCTTCCCTCCCAGGGTCGTCGGCCGGCGCCTCATGCGCCGAGCCGGATCCTCCATTCGCGCCCGCGGCTCCCCCCGCGATCACGAAGCTGTTCTGCGCTGCCCAGTGCAGCGTGATGGTGTCGCCGACCCGCGGGTCGGCGACACCCGCCTCGTCGTTGAGGCGGTGGACGGTCAGCTTGTCGCCGGTGGGGAGATCGACGATCAGCTGGGTCATCGAGCCGAGGTAGACGACGTCCGCGATGCGGCCGCCGACCGACGACGCGCTGTCGCCGAGGCCCTCGGGCGAGAGGTGGATCTTCTCGGGGCGGACCGTGATCTGCAGGCTGCCCGCACCCGCGGCGCTGGTCGCGCAGATGCGCTGGCCCTCGGACAGGTCCATCACGGCGCAGCCGCCCGCGTTGCGGTCGACGCGCATGTTGACGATGTTCGAGGTGCCGATGAAGCCGGCGACGAAGGCGGTCGAGGGGTGCTCGTAGATCTCGCGCGGGCCGGCGCACTGCTCGACGATGCCGTTGTTCATGACCGCGATGCGGTCGGACATCGTCAGCGCCTCCTCCTGGTCGTGCGTGACGTACACGAAGGTGGTGCCGGTGCGGACCTGGATCTCCTTGAGCTCGAGCTGCATCTCCTTGCGCAGCTTGAGGTCGAGGGCGCCGAGCGGCTCGTCGAGCAGCAGGGCGGCGGGGCGGTTGACGAGGGCGCGGGCGAGCGCGACGCGCTGCTGCTGGCCGCCGGAGAGCTGCGCGGGCTTGCGCTTCTCGAAGCCCTCGAGCTGCACCGACCTGATCGCCTCGGCGGCGCGCGCCTTGACCTCGTCGCGCTTGACCTTCTTGATCTTGAGGCCGAACTCGACGTTGTCCTGCACCGTCATGTGCGGGAACAGCGCGTAAGCCTGGAAGACCATGTTGACGTTGCGCTTGGCGGGCGGGACGGTGGTCACGTCCCTGCCCTCGAGGGTGACCGTGCCGATCGTCGGCACCTCGAACCCGGCGATCATGCGCAGGGTCGTGGTCTTGCCGCAGCCCGACGGACCGAGCATCGAGAAGAACTCACCCTCCCCGATCGTCAGGTCAATGTCGTCGACGACGACATTGTCGCCGAACGCCTTAGTCACCCCGCTCAGAACGATGTGGCCGTCCACGATCCTCCCCCGGTCTCCCTCCCGTACGGAAGTATTATGTCCCCGTTCGGTCAGATTGCAAGCCGCGGCGGTGGCACGGGCCACGCGGTGGATCGCGCCAACGGCTTGACAGGGCCGGCCGCCGCCCCGACCCTGCGCGCATGCCGCCGATCAGCGCCCCCGCCGTCAACGAGCGTCGCGCCGCCCTGCTCGCCGCCGTCCTGCGCGTGATCGCACGGCGTGGCTATGCCGACACGCGCTTCCAGGACGTCGCCGACGAGGCCGGCGTCGCCATCGGCACGCTCCAGCACCACTTCGGGACGCGCCGGCGGATGCTGCTCGAGGCGCTGCAGACGTGGATCGACGAGACGGACGAGCAGGTCGAGGTGCTGCGCACGGGGCGGGGCGACCCGTGGGAGCGGCTGCAGGTGCTGCTGGTCTACCTCGGCACGCGACTCGGCGAGCGCGTCGACTCGTGGCGGATGTGGCTCGACTTCCTCGGGGCGGCGCTGCGCGATCCCGAGCTGCGCGGCTCGGGCCGCCGCTCGAATCTGCGCTGGGGCGAGGCGATCACGGAGGTCATCCGCGAGGGCGAGGCGAGCGGCGTCTTCGACCCGGTGTTGCCGACCGACGAGGCGGCCGATGTGCTCGGCGCCCTGTTCGACGGGATCGCGCTGCAGGTCTACGCGCTCGAGTCAGACGCCAGCGGCTCGGAGCTCGTCGACCGCCTGATCCACACCGCCGAGGCGCTGCTGCGCCCGACCCGCCCGTAGGGGCGGCCGCGCCCTCGCCGCGCGTGGCGTGGGATCATTGCGGCGTGGCCGACGAGCCGACAGCGCGCCGCCCCTCGACGGCGGCCCTCCTGCGCGACGCGATCGACGCGCGCCCGGAGACGGACACGCGGCCGTGGAGCGAGTTCGCGCACGAGTTCGCCGAGCAGCACGGGCTCAAGTCGGTCGGCAGCGTGCAGGTGCAGATCAGCCGCATCCTGCGCGAGCGCGGCGCGGTCGAGCCGCGCCGCCCGCGCCCGCAGGGCGACCGCGTGCCGCCGCGGCTCGGGCCGCTCGTCGAGGCGCTGCTCGCCAGCGCGGGCGCCGCCTCGCTCGAGGGAGCGGTGCGGACCGTCCTGGACGACCCCGCGCCGCCGCCGGATGACGCCGTGCGGCTCGCGGCGGCCGTGCTCGAGCGGGCCGCGGCGGACGCTGCGCTCGCCGGCCGCCTCGCCGCCGCCCGCGACGACCTGCGCGGGGAGGGCGGGGCGTGAGGCGCCCCGTCGTGACGGCGGCGGCGGTCGACGCCTTCGCGGACCACCTCGCCGCCGCGTGGGGCGCGCGGCCGTTGGCGGCCGAGTCCGACCTCGACCCGGTGCTCCTGCGCGCGCTGCGCGGCGATCGCCTGCGCTTCGAGCGCGAGGCGGAGAGCGGCGGCGAGGACCCCGTCTGGCGCGAGGCGATCCGGCGCCGCTACGACCGCCCGATCCCCGAGGGCGAGGGGGCGGTCGCGGCGGCGCTCGCCGACGGCGGCTGGCGGGACCTGATCGCTGTCGACCTGTCGCGGGTCTGGGTCGAGGTGCTCACGCTCGGCGTCTGGGCCGACGCGCTGCTCTCCGTCCTGCCCGCCGGCGACGTCCTGTCGTGCGGCTGCAACGCCGGCTACCTCGAGTCGTGGCTGTCGGCGCGCCACCCCGACCGGCGCTTCGTCGGCGTCGACCTCGCCGAGGGCGCGATCAGCGCGGGCCGCGCACGCCTCGGCGACGCCGGCGCCGGCGACCTCGAGCTGCGGGTCTCCGCCTACGCGGACCTCGCGGACGGCGGCGAGCGCTTCGCCGTCGTGCTGGTCCTGTCGGGGCTGCTCGAGCAGTTCCGGGCCGGCGACGAGGAGACCGCGGAGGGCATCGGCCAGATCGCGGCCGCGCTCGCCCCTCGGGGCACGCTGGTGATCGCGGAGGCGCGGCTCGCCGAGCGCGCCGGCGCCGCCGCCCGTGCGCTGGCCGCGGCCTCGCTCGGGATCGGGGAGTGCGCGATCCTCGGCGGGCGCGGGTCACGTCCCCTGCGCCACCTCGTCGAGCGCCAGCCGATGGGCGCCTGGCGGCCCCTGACCGGGCTCGTCGCCCGCCAGGGCGCCGACGGCTCGCTCGCGGTCGCCGACGCCTGCCGCCGCGCCGCCGCCGCCTGGGCCGGCCCGTTCACCGCCTTCGCGCAGACGCAGGCCGACTGGCCGGACCGCAACCTCGCGCGCGCCTGGGCGGCCGGCGCCGTCGCGCCGCTGCTCTAGTCGACCCAGAGGCGGATGTCGCCGAGGCCGTCCGACGCGAGCTCGGCCATCTGACCCGGCTCGAGGTGCTGGGCGGGCGTGATCGCGCCGGTCAGGACGACGTCGCCGGGGCGCAGCTCGATGCCGAGCCGGTCCGCCGCACCGCTCAGCCAGACGAGCGCGTTGAGAGGATGGCCGAGCACCTCGTCGGCGCGCATGAAGCCGTTGGTCTCGCCGTCGACCTGCAGCTTCACGTCGGCCTGATCGAGGGTCAGCGGGTCGTAGTCGGGGCTCCACTCGCCGAGCACGCAGCCGAACTGCAGCGTGCCGTCGGCGACGACGGTGTGCAGGCCCTCGGCGCCGCGCGGCTCGACGACCTCCATCGCGATCGCCACCGCCTCGACCGCGGCCGCCGCCTCGTGCCGCGAGACGGGGCCCGCGAGCGGCGCGGCGAGACGCAGCGCGACCTCCGGCTCGACGCCGAGGCCGTGGCCGCGCGGGCTCTCGATCTCCGCCTCGCCGGCGTACGCGTGCTGGCCGAGCAGGCCCGCGAGGACGGGCTCGGTGGCGCCGTTGCGCTCCTGCGCGGCCCGGTTCGTGAAGCCGACCTTCCAGCCGATGCGGGGGCCGCCGCCTGCATCGGACAGGAGGTCGAGGAGCGCGAGGTGCACCGCGTACGCGCCCTCGAGGGTCGCCGGCACGAGGGCGTCGGGCAGGACGGCGGCGCGGCGCTCCGCGCGCGCGTCGAAGAGGGCCCGGGCCGCGGCCTGCGTCGTCTCGTCCACGAGCGGATCGTATCGGCCCTCGGTAGACTCGGCCGCATGGCGGTACCCACGGTCGAGCTCGCGCCGGGCACGGGCGACCCGGCCCGCCCGTTCACGGATCCGGCCCATGCCGACGCCGACGTCGCGATGCTGGCGCGGCTGCACGCGATCCTCTCACGGCACGCGGCGGACGGCGGCGCGGACGGCCGCTGGACCGACGGGGACGGCGCGAGCCACTGGCTGGTGGTGCCCGATTGGGACGCGCTCGGCGCGGTCGCGCCGGCCGTCGGCGTCGGCTTCTTCGGCCAGGCGCTCGACGTCGACCACGAGCCGATCAACCGCGTCGAGGCGGAGATGATGGAGCGGCTCGAGCGCTACCCGGGGCTGCTCGCCTACTACAACGTCGAGTTCCCGCAGGGCGACGGCAGGAGCCAGTGGGGCAACCTCGTCGTCTTCGCCGACCGCTCGTCGCGCGAGCACCTCAGCCTGGAGCCCCTGCACCGCACCGCCGTCGACCGCTCGCCGCGCCACTACGACTCGCTCAGGCTGCACCGGATCGTGCTGCCCGACGGTGCGCTCGGGGCGGTGCCACCGGTGCTCGACGAGTCGCTCCTCTTCGACTTCCGAAGCGACCCGACCTGGATCGCCCTGCGCCGGCCCTGACGGGCTAGCGGCGCACCTCGACGTTCGTGGCCTTGACGACGGCCGTGGCGGTGTCTCCCGGCCTCAGGGCGAGCTCCTCGACGGCCTCGGCGGTGATGATCGAGACGACGCGGTAGGGGCCGCAGGCCAGCTCGACGCGACCCATCAGCCCGTCCGTCTGCACGCTGACGACGGTGCCCTCGAGCTGGTTGCGGGCCGAGACGCCCGTCTTCGGCGCGCGCTCCGCCATCAGCGCGCGCAGCTGGCCCGCGTCGAGGGTGCGCTGGCCGCCCGCGGAGCGCTCGAAGGCGACGCGGCCGTCCCGCTCCCAGCGGCGCAGCGTGTCGACGCTGACGCCGAGGATCGCGGCGGCCTGCCCGATGCGGATGCGGTCCTCCATCGCCGCGAGGCTACCAGCCGCCCGTGGGCGTCGGCCGCCCGCCCGGTGACCAGGCGGCGGGCAGCTTGGCGACCAGGAGCACCACGGCGCTGACGGCGAGCAGGAGCAGGCCGATCGCGATCGCCGCGTCGAGGTCGACCGCGAGCTCCGCGTAGACCGCGAGCGGAAGGGTCTGCGTGACGCCGGCGACGCTGCCGGCGAACAGCAGGGTGGCCCCGAACTCGCCCATCCCGCGGGCGAAGGCCAGCGCCCAGCCAGTGCGCAGCCCGTCGAGGGCGAGCGGCAGGGCGACGCGGCCGAACACCTGCGCCTCCGACGCGCCCAGGTCGCGGGCGGCGTCGAGCTGGTGCGGGTCGACGGCTCGGAAGGCGCCGACGGCGGCGCGCAGGTAGAACGGCGCGGCGACGAAGATGATCGCGAGCACGACGGCGGCCTCCGTGAAGGGAAGGGCGAGCCCGCGGTCGGCGAGCCAGCCGCCGACGACGCCGCGCGTGCCGAACGCGGCGAGCAGCGCGATGCCGGCCACGGCCGGCGGCAGGACGAGCGGTAGCTCGACGAGGGTCATCAGGAGGTCGCGCCGGCGCGTGGCGCGGCGCGCCAGGGCGTAGGCGGCGGGGGTGCCGATCCCGAGGATCAGGACGTTCGCTATCAGGTTGGCGCGCAGGCTGACCGCGATCGCGTCGAGCGCGGTGGGGCTCGTGAGGAGCGCCGGCAGCTCGGCGGGCGGCACGCCCGTCAGGAGCGCCGCGATCGGCAGGGTCAGGAAGCCGAGCGCGACGACGGCGGCGAGGGCCGTCAGCAGCGGGAAGGCGCGCGTGCTCACGGCGCCCGCCCGAAGCCCGCCGCCGCCAGCGCGTCCTGCGCCTGCGGCTCGAGCAGCGCGGCGACGAAGGCCGCGCCGGCCGCCGACGGAGCGCCGTCGCGGATGACGGCGCAGGCGGCGTAGTGGACCGCGGGCTGGGCGCCCGCCGGGAGGGGGATCGCGACGACGCGGTCGGAGGCGGCGGCGTCGGTGGCGTACGCGATGCCGGCGTCGGCCGAGCCGAGCGCGACCTTGGCGACGACGCCCGCGGCGTCCGGCTCGTCGGAGACCGCGTTGCGGTCGAGGGCGTCATCGGCCCCGAGGGCGGATAGGGCCTCGCGGGCGTACGCGCCGATCGGCACCGACGGCGCGCCGACGGCGAGCGTCCACGGGCCGCCGCGGCGCAGGTCGTCGACGGAGCCGACCGCCGCGGCGGCGGCGGGGACGATCAGGGCGAGGGTGTTGGTGGCGAAGGCCACGGGCGCGGCGCAGAGGCCGTCGGCCGCGAGCGCGTCGGGCTCGCGCGGGCTCGCGGCCACGAGCGCGTCGGCCGGCGCGCCCGCCCGGATCTGCTCGGCGAGGCTGTCGGAGCCCGCGAACGAGAAGGCGACGCCGTCGGCCGCGGGCAGCCCGGGCAGGACCCCCTTCAGCGACGAGGCGGCGTAGACCACCGGCTCGTCGTCCGCGCCCCCGCAGGCCATCAGCGGCAGGGCGGCGAGGGCGAGGAGGAGGAGCGCGCGGCGCATCGGGCGGCACCGTAGCGCGCACGTTCCCTAGGTACAACCTAGGTATATTTCCCGCCTGATCAGACCGAATGGCCGGCGCGCGTCTGCCAGACTCCGCCGCATGCGCATCCGCGCGATCCGCGCCATCCCCGTCAACATCCCGTTCGTCGCGCCGTACCGGTTCGCGTACGGCTCGATCGCGAGCGTCACGAAGACGCTCGTCGAGGTCGAGGCGGACGACGGCACCGTCGGCTGGGGCGAGGCGGCCGACGGCGACCGCAGCGCCGCGATCGCGGCGCTCGCCCCGCGGCTGATCGGCCTCGACCCGCTCGACCTCGACCAGGTGGAGCGGGCCTGCGTGCCGGCGTACGCCTACTCGCCGTGGGGCGACGTCCTCGGCGCGCGGCGCTCGCACGCCGCGGTCGAGATGGCCCTCTGGGACCTGCGTGGCCGCGCCGAGGGGCGGCCCCTGCACGCCCTGCTCGGGGGCGCGGTGCGCCTCGAGATCCCGCTGACCGAGTACTTCTCGTACCGGCTGCCCGGGCCGGACCACCCGGGCGAGGCGTCGCCGCTCGCGGTGGCGCGCGAGTGCGCGCGGCTCGTCGAGCAGCACGACGCCCGCATCTTCGAGGGCAAGGTCGGCACCGTCGGCGAGGACGAGGAGCTCGAGATGGTGCGGGAGATCCGCGCCGCGATCGGCGACCTGCCGCTCCGGCTCGACGCCAACGGCGGCTGGACGATCGCGACGGCGCGGCGTCTGATGCCGCGCTTCGAGGAGCACGGCATCGACGCCTGGGAGGAGCCCGTCGAGGGGCTCGAGGAGCTCGCCGCGATCCGCGACGCCACGGAGCGCCCGCTGTCGAGCCACGTCCCCGACCTGCCGCTGGCCCGCGCCCTCGGCGTGCCGGACGCGATCGTCACCAACCTCTGCGAGCCGGGCGGCATCCGCCGCACCGTCGCGTTTGCGCGCGCCTGCGCCGCGGCGGGGATCGGGTTCCGCTTCCACTCGGGCGAGACCGGCGTCGCGACCGCCGCCTACCTGCAGGTGTCGGCCGCGCTGCCCGAGCTCGACGACGCGTCGCAGACCTTGGTGCGCTGGTACGCCGACGACGTCATCGCCGGCGGCCCGTTCGCGCCGCAGGCGGGCGTCCTGCCCGTGCCGACCGGTCCGGGCCTCGGCGTCGAGGTCGATCGCGCCGCCGTCGAGCGCTGTCACCGGCGCTACCTGGCCGAGGGGGCGTTCCCCGCCGCGCCGGGCGAGGCGTACGGGTCCGGGTTCCGCCGGCGGTGAGCCTAGCCGGCGGCCGGCGGCTCGTGGAGGACCAGTTCGTTCCCGTCGGGGTCGGTGAACGGGTGGAAGCGCCCGAACGGGGTGTCGTCGACCGGACGGGTGAAGTCGACGCCGGCCGCCGCGAGCACGGCGGACGTCGCCTCCATGTCGTCGACCTCGAGGAACAGGCCGCGGATCGAGCCTGGGCGGTCGGTCCAGTCGGCGAGGGCCAGTTCGAGCCCGCCACCGGGCGCCGCCAGGTGCAGCCAGCGCATCTCCGGTGCCACCTGGTTGTCGTGCAGGACCGAGAACCCGAGCACATCGCGGTAGAACCCGAGTGCCCGCTCCTGATCCTCGACCCGGATCATCAGGACGGATGCACGGGAGATGCCAATGCCGCGATCCTAGCGCCGCGCGCAGCCACCGCCAGGCTGGGGCGGCAGGATTCGAACCTGCGATCGCGGGACCAAAACCCGCTGCCTTGCCGCTTGGCCACGCCCCAGGGCAGACGGAGCCTAGCGGCCGCATGGGCCGCTCCGGCTAGGCGCGGCGGCCGGTCAGGAAGCGGGTCAGGCCGAGCGCCAGCGCCTCGGCCTCCTGCTGGCGGCCGGCCTCGGACGCGAGGATCGGCGCGTCGAGGCTCGAGCGCATGTTGCCGATCTCGGTGAACACCTTCGGCACCGTCGAGAGGTTGAGGCCGCCGAGGTCGTCGCGGGCGATGATGCCGTTGCGGCCTTGGTAGTTCGAGACCGGGGTGGGGCCGTGGTCGCGCAGGGCGTTTCGGATCGCGACGCCGAGGGCGCGCGAGCGGCGCACCATGCGCGCCGTCTGCCCCTGCACCCGGCGCGGCACGATCACGTGGAAGCCGCGCAGCCCGTCCGCATCGGCGCCGTCGGCGTGGATCGACACGGCGGCGTCGGCGCGGACCCGGTTGCCGATCGCGGCGCGCCGCGTGATGCACGGGCCGACGCCCGTGTTCGAGCGTCGCGTCAGCACCACGCGCGCGCCCTGCGCGCGCAGGAGCGCGCGCAGGCGCAACGCGACGTCCCAGTTGTGCTCGGCCTCGCGGTAGTCACCGGCGGTGCGCGTCCCGAAGGTGTCGCACGGCTTGGAGTGGGTGCCGACCCAGACCTCGTGCGCGATCCGCTCCGGGTGGTCCCAGTTGCCGCCGTTGTGGCCGGGGTCGAGCAGCACCACACGGCCCTCGAGGGGCAGGCGGGGGCCGGCCGCCGCGGTGGCGGGTGCGGCGAGCAGCGCCACGGCCAGGATCGCGGGGACAAGGCGACGCGGGGTCACCGGCGGTCCCCCAGGAGCAGGACGAGCCCGGCGAGGACGGCGAACACGAGCAGGACGGCGATGATCACGATGCCGACGCCGAGGAAGACGGGGAAGAGCGCGACGAGCGACTGGCCGAGCGCGATCGCCCACGTGATCTGCCGCACCGAGTAGGGCAGCCAGCGGCTCGCGGCGACGTGCGCGAACACGGCGAGGACGGCGATCGCGAGCAGCGCGATCCAGGAGCGCAGCAGATCGCCCGGCGCGAGGCCGAGGGCGAGCAGCTCGACGATCGCGAGGCCGAGCGCGAGCTTCGCGCGGTGGCGGCGCAGCCACGGCAGGGGCGCGCCGCCCGTGGGGGGCGGGGCGCCGTACGAGAACGAGCGGACCGAGACGACGCGGACGTCGTCCGGGTCGACCTCTATCCGCCGCTGCCCGTGCCCAGTGTCGCCGTCGTCGTCCATGTCGCGTCCGGGAGCATTCCCGTCGCGCGCTCCGCCTCCTGCCTCGTGGCGAAGACCCCGTACACCGCGGAGCCCGAGCCCGAGACCGATGCGGCGAGCGCGCCTGTCCCCATCATGCCCTCGCGCAGGGCCCGGCAGGCGGGTTCGAGCTCCTCGGCGGGCGCGGCGAGGTCGTTCTCGATCAGCGCGCACAGCTCGTCGAGGGTGCGGGGAAGCGCGAAGCCGGCCGGCAGGGGCCGGTCCGCGGGGCGGTAGCGCCGGTAGACGTCGCGGGTCGCGAGCGGCCGGCCTGGATGGGCGAGTGCGAGGTGGGCGCGTGGCAGCTCGCCGAGCACCTCGACCCGCTCGCCGCGCCCGCGCGCGATGGTGGCCGCGTCGTGCAGGAGCGCGGGCACGTCGGAGCCGATCAGGGCCGCGACCCGCTCGAGCTCCTGGTCCGGCAGGGGCGCGGGGAGGAGGCCGTTGGCGAAGCGCAGCGCGGCCGCGGCGTCCGCGGAGCCGCCGCCGAGGCCGGCGC
>JAURLF010000181.1 GCA_030831375.1 Gaiellales bacterium
GACGACGAACTGCGGCGGGCGGCCGTTGGCGAGCGCGGTGTCGATCGCGGCCTGGGCCTGCGGGGACGGCTGCCAATCCGGGAGGTTCTCGCGCGGCGGCTCGACGGCGGCGCCGTCGTCGCCACCCGCTCCGGCGGCGCCCTCCGCGGCCGCTGTGTCGCCCTCGCCCTCGGCCGGCGTGTCGGCCGAGGCGGCGTCGACGACGACGGCCTGCGCCCCGGACGGCACCGGCGCACTCGGGTCCTTCGGCCAGGCGACGGCGACGCCGGCGACCGCGAGCGATGCTCCGAGCACGAGCAGCAGCACGACGCGGCGGCGGCGAACGGCCGCATCGCGGCGGTGCTTGCGGTAGCGGGCGCTGGGCCGTTTGGTGCTGGAGGTCGCCATGGCGGCTGTGGGAGCGCCGCGGGGGCGTCCCCCTCACAGTACGACCGTTCAGGCGCCGATTCCTGCCCGCGCGGGGCGCCGGCTCACCGCGGCGCGGTCATGAGGAGTGCGCGAACGCGGCGCGCCCGGGGTACCTCGCCCGACTGCCGAGCTGCTCCTCGATCCGCAGCAGGCGGTTGTACTTCGCCACGCGGTCGGAGCGCGAGGGGGCGCCCGTCTTGATCTGGCCGGTGCCGGCGGCGACCGCGAGATCGGCGATCGTGACGTCCTCGGTCTCGCCGGAGCGGTGCGACATCACGGAGCGCATACCGGCCGAGCGGGCGACCTCGATCGCGTCGAGCGTCTCGGACAGCGTCCCGATCTGGTTGACCTTGACGAGCAGCGCGTTGCCCGCGCCGCGCTCGATCCCCATCCGCAGGCGCTCGGGGTTGGTGACGAAGAGGTCGTCGCCGACGAGCTGCACGCGGTCGCCCAGCGTCTTCGTGAGCAGCGCCCAGCCGTCCCAATCGTCCTCGCTGCAGCCGTCCTCGATCGACACGATCGGGTAGCGGTCGACGAGGTCCGCCCAGAACGCGACCATGCCCTCGCTGTCGAGGTCGCGGCCGTCGCCCGGCAGCCGGTAGAGCCCGGCGGCCTCGTCGTAGAGCTCCGTCATCGCGGGGTCGAGCGCGATCGCGATGTCCTCGCCCGGCCGGTAGCCGGCGCGCTCGATCGCGCCCATGATCAGGCGCAGCGCCTCCTCGTTCGACGGCAGGTCGGGCGCGACGCCGCCCTCATCGCCGACCGCCGTCGACAGGCCGCGGGCCTTGACGTCGGCGCGCAGCGCGTGGAACGTCTCGACGCCCATCTGCAGGCCCTCGGCGAACGTCTTCGCGCCGACCGGCATGATCATGAACTCCTGCAGGTCGAGCGCGTTGTCGGCGTGGGCGCCGCCGTTGATGACGTTCATCATCGGCACGGGCAGGATGTGCGCGTCGGAGCCGCCGACCTGCATGTACAGCGGCACGCCGTTCGCCGCCGCGGCCGCGTGGGCCACGGCGAGCGACGCGCCGAGGATGGCGTTCGCGCCGAGGCGGCCCTTGTTGGGGGTGCCGTCGAGGTCGATCAGCGCGCCGTCGACGGCGCGCTGGTCGCCGGCCTCCATCCCGACGAGGCGCGCGGCGATCTCGCCGTTGACGTGGCCCACCGCCTGCGTGACGCCCTTGCCCATCCAGGCGTCGCCGCCGTCGCGCAGCTCGACCGCCTCCCACTGCCCCGTCGAGGCGCCGGACGGCACCGCGGCGGTGCCGCGCGCGCCGCCCTCGAGCTCGACGTCGACCTCGACGGTCGGGTTGCCCCGCGAGTCGAGGATCTGCCGGCCGTGGACGCGGGTGATGACGCTCATCGTGCTCCTTCGTCGGTCGACCGCCCGGCGAGGCGGTCCTTCGCGGCGCGATAGTACCGCTCCTGCTCCTCGAGGGAGAGCGCCGTCCAGTCCGCGCCGTCGTCCGCCGCGATCCGCTCGGCCTCCTCCACGCGCGTGCGGAAGCGGGCGGCCGCCCCGCGCAGCGCGGTCTCGGGATCGACGCGGGCGAGCCGCAGCAGGTTGACGGCGGCGAAGAGGACGTCGCCGGCCTCGTCGCGGACAGCGGGGGCGGGTTCGGGACCGTCGACGGGGTGCTCGCCGAGGGCCCGCACGAGCTCGTCGAGCTCGTCACGCAGCGATGCCTCCGCCCCGCCCCACTCCTCCCAGTCGAAGCCGACCGCGGCGGCGCGCTTCTGCGTCTTGAGGGCGGCGAGGAGCGGCGGCAGCGTCGCCGGGATGTCGTGGAAGACCCCCTCGCGCCCCTCCTGCCCGCGCTTGATGCCCTCCCAGCTGCGCAGCACGGCCTCGGACGTGGCGAGGTCGGCATCACCGAAGACGTGCGGGTGGCGGCGCACCAGCTTGTCCGCGATGCCGTCGGCGACGTCGCCGAGATCGCCCGCATCGGCCTCCGACGCCATCAGCGCCAGGATGAACGACTGGAAGAGAAGGTCGCCGAGCTCGTCGACCAGCTTCGGCCCGGGCGGGCCGGCGAGCGCGGCGTCGGCCACCTCGTAGGCCTCCTCGATCGTGTGCGGCACGATCGTGGCCGGTGTCTGCTCGCGATCCCACGGGCAGTCGGCGCGCAGTCGCACGGTGATCGCCCACAGCGCGCCCAGGGACTGCGCGGCGGCGCGCGCGGCGAGCTCGGGGCGCGCGGGGGCCGTCTCGAGCGCGGAGTCGGCGCGGGCGACCAGCCAGGCGCCGCGGTCGTCGGCGGCGATCACCGGAGCGTCCGGGTCGTGCGCGACGCCGCGCGTCGCGAGGAAGCCGCGCAGCGCGTCGTCCGCGCGGACGTCGGCGCGCCCCGCGCGCACGAGCTCCTCCAGCGCCGCGGCGGGCACGGCGTCGGGCGCGCCCGGGCCGAGCGCGACGACGCGTCGCGCCATCGCGCTACTCGGCGGTCTCGGTCGCCGTCGTGTCGGTGGTCTGGACAGGCGGCAGCGAGTAGCCCGCGGCGAAGGCGGTCTTCGGCTCGTAGGACTTCTGCACGTCCTCGAACCACTTCGTCGCGACCTCGTTCTTCTTCGTCTGCGTCAGCTCGTCGATGATCTGCTGCTTGACGTCGGCGAAGGGCTGGGTCGTGGCGTCCGTGATCGGGCCGAGCGCCTTGATGATGTGGCAGCCGAACTGCGACTTGACGGGCGGGTCGGTGATGTCGCCCTCCGCGGCGAGCCCGAAGGCGCCCTCGCGGAAATCCGCGTCCCAGTTCTCGTCGTCGGTGATGTCGTACTCGCCGCCGGTGTCCTTCGAGCCGGGATCGGCCGAGTACTTCTTGACCAGCTTCTTCCAATCGCCCGGGTTCGCCTCGACCTCCTTGAGGATCTCCTCGGCACGGGCGCAGTCGGCGTCCGTCGACTCGCCCTTGGGCTTCACGTCCACGAGGAGGTGCGCGACCTTGCGCGAGCGCGCGGTGGTGTAGCGCTCGGCCTTGTCCTTCTCGTACTGCGCCTGGGCCTCGTCCTCGGTGACCTTCACGTCCTTCGTGATCGCCTCGTAGAGGCCCTGCGCCTGCTGGCGCAGGGCGAACTGCTCCTCAAGCGCCGCGATCGTCAGGCCCTGGTCCTTGAGGTACGTCTCGAACTTCTTGTCCTTGCCCTCGCAGCACTGCAGCTTGAAGGCCTCGATGTCGTCCTGGACCTGCTTGGCGTCGACCTCGATGCCCTTCGCCTCGGCCTCCTGGCGGATCTCCGCGTTCTGGACGAGGCTCTGCAGCACCTGCTGCTTGAGGGACGTCTCCTCCTCGGAGCCCGCCTCGGGGGCGGTCTGGCCGCTCGCCTCGCCCTGCTTGACGGCGGAGGCGAAGAGCTGGTCGAACTGCTCCTGCGTGATCGTCTCGCCGCCCACCACGGCGACGGCGCCCGCGGGCACCGTCGGCTTCTCCGCACCGCCGGAGTCCGCATCGCCGGAGTCGGAGCCGCCGCAGGCCGCGAACGTGAGGGCGGCGAGGGCGAGCAGGAGGGCGATCGGGGTCAGGCGGCGCATGCGGATGGGAGCTCCAGGCAGGTGATTGTCGGTGCGGATCGGGCCGGTCCGGCCGGGCGGATCAGCCCCCGGTGGGCGCCGCCGAGCGCAGGCCGATCATAGCATCGGCCAATTCGCGGGCGGCCTCGAGCGGTGATGCAGATTCCCGCTTCGGCAGGCCGATCTCGTCCTTCGCGGCGTTCACACGGAGGTCGTCGAAGCGGTCCCGCAGCTGCCGCAGCTCGTCGCGCGCGACGCGCAGCCCGCTGATGCGCGCGGCGTCCGGCCCGACCTGCACGGAGACGCCGCCGAGTGGGGCGAGGGCCAGCCGCAGCTCCTGGATCGCGATCAGGTTCGCGACCGGCTCGGGCGGCGGGCCGAAGCGATCGGCCAGCTCGAGCTCGAGGTCGCGCAGCTGGTCGGCGTCGTGGGCGAGCGCGATGCGCCGGTGCACGTCCATCTTGGCCGCCTCGAGGCCGACGTAGTCGGCCGGCACGTACGCGTCGAGGGCGACGTCCAGCCGCGGGCCCTGCGCGACCGCCTCGGGCGCCACGCCCTGCAGCTCGGAGACCGCCTCCGCGAGCAGGTCGCAGTAGAGCTCGAAGCCGACGGCGGCGACGTGGCCCGACTGCTCGTCGCCGAGCAGGTCGCCGGCGCCGCGCAGCTCGAGGTCCCGCATCGCGACCCGGAAGCCCGAGCCGAGCTCCGTGTAGTCGGCGAGCGCGGCGAGCCGCGCCCGCGCCTCCTCGGACAGTTCGGCCGCATCGGGGTACAGGAGGTAGGCGTGCGCGGTCACGTCGGAGCGGCCGACGCGGCCCCTGATCTGGTACAGCTGGGACAGCCCGAGCAGGTCGGCGCGCTCGACGATCAGCGTGTTCGCGGAAGGGATGTCGAGCCCGGCCTCGATGATCGTGGTCGCCACCAGCACGTCGTGGTCGCCGCGGATGAACGCCGCCATCACGTCCTCGAGCTCGCGCTCCGTCATCTGGCCGTGCCCGACCGCGAAGCGCAGCTCCGGGCAGAGCTGGCGCAGGCCCTCCGCGGCCTCGTCGATCGTCTCGACGCGGTTGTGCAGGTAGAAGGCCTGGCCGTCGCGCGCTACCTCGCGGCGCAGGGCGCCCGCGACCTGCTCCGGGTCGTACTCGCCCACGTGGGTGTGGATCGGGCGACGCCCGCGCGGCGGCGTCGCGATCACGGAGATGTCGCGCAGGCCGGCGAGCGACATGTGCAGCGTGCGAGGGATCGGCGTGGCCGACAGGGCCAGCACGTCGACCTCGGTGCGCATCTGCCGCAGGAGCTCCTTCTGGGCGACGCCGAAGCGCTGCTCCTCGTCGACGATCACGAGCCCGAGGTCGGCCGGTACGACGTCACGGCTGAGCACGCGGTGCGTGCCGAGCAGGAGGTCGACCTCGCCGGCGCGGAAGGCGGCCACGGCGGCCTTCGCCTCCTTCGCGCTGCGCAGGCGCGACACCACCTCGATCCGGATCGGCAGGTCGATCATCCGGCTCTTGAACGTCGCGCCGTGCTGCTGCGCGAGGATCGTGGTCGGGGCCAGCATCAGCACCTGCTTCCCCGACTCGATCACGCGGACCGCGGCGCGCAGCGCGACCTCGGTCTTGCCGAAGCCGACGTCGCCGCAGATCAGCCGGTCCATCGGGCGGTCCTGGGAGAGGTCGTCCATGACCTCCTGGATCGCGCGCTCCTGGTCGTCGGTCTCGGCGTACGGGAAGCCCTCCTCGACCTGGCGCAGGAGCTCGCCCGGCTCGGGGTGCTCGACCCCGGGCACGGCCTGTCGCTGCGCGTAGAGGGCGAGCAGCTCGCCCGCGAGCTCGCGTACGGCGCTGCGGGCGCGAGCCTTCAGCTGCAGCCACGACTTGCCGCCGAGCTTCGACAGCTGCGGTTCGCGTCCATCCGCACCGACGTAGCGCGTCAGCTTGGAGATCTGCTCGTGCGGGAGGTAGACGCGGTCATCGCCGCGGAAGGCGAGGTCGATGTAGTCACGTGTCACGCCGCCGACGGTGCGCACGTCGAAGCGCTCGAAGCGGCCCACGCCGTGGTCCTCGTGGACCACGATGTCGCCGGGGCGCAGGTCCCCGAACGAGGCGATCGCGCGTCCGCCGCGGGCCGGCGCCGTGCGCCGCGAGCGCAGGAGCGAGCCGCCGGGCAGGACGGCGATGCGCGCCGTCGGCGCGACGAGCCCGC
>JAURLF010000182.1 GCA_030831375.1 Gaiellales bacterium
GCCCCGGTGGCGAGCATCGCGCCGGCGACGCCGAGCAGGATCAGTACCCGCGCGACCGAGGTCGGCAGCGGGCCCGGCACGAGGGCGTAGGCGAACGCGGGACCGGCGCTGTCGAGGAGCTGGATCGCACCCGCGATCATGGCCGCGAGCATCAGCACCGTGGCGGCGTGCGCCGGCTCGCGGCGCGTCATGTACGCGCCGGCCGCCGCGGCCCCGCCGAGCACCAGCGCGACGCCGACGGCGACGAGCGCGCCGCCACCGCCGTCCGGGAGGTCGAGCTGTGCCGAGATCCCGATAGCGGTTCCGCCGCCGATCGCGAGCGCGGCGCCGACGGCGGCGGCGGGGATCGCGCGGCCGGCGGCGACCAGGCCGACGGCGAGGCCGGCGGCGGCCGCGAGCGCCGCCGCGAGCCACCACAGCGCGGTCGCGGGCCGCCCGAGCCAGGTCACGTCGCCGGTGATCGCGACCGTGCGACCGTCAACCTGCAGCGGGACCTCCCAGTCGAATAGCCGCTGCACGCGATCCGGATCGGCGAGGACGGCGGCGGGGGCAGTCGAGCCCATCCAGTGCGAGCGGTGGTCGTGGAAGACGGCGCTCGTGCCGGTCCCCGCGCGCACCCAGTCGGGCGCGACCGCCGCTCCCTCGAGCGGCGTGGACGGCTGGCGTTCCGCGTTGAGCGCGACCGCCGGTGAGTTGCGGTTCTCCCAGACGCCTTCGTCGTCGAGCCGCAGGTACGGCTCGCCGCCGTAGCCGAGCACGACGACCTCGTCCGCCGAGGTGCGGGTGAGCACCATCCGGTCGTCGCCGCCGACGATCCGCGCCTCGACGCCGGCCGGCACCGTCAGGATGCCCGTCCGGTAGTCGGTCCCCACCGTCTCGCCGACGTGCGCGAGGGCGGCGGTGGGCAGGGCGAGCAGGGCGAACAGGGCGATGACGAGCGCCTTCATCGTCGTCCGCAGCGTAGCGCCGACCCGGTTCAGTCGGACAGGCCGGCAGCGAGGTCGCGCACGAGCTCCTCGAGCGCCTCGGGGCCGCCGCGCTCGACGGCGTCGATCGCGGCCGAGCCGACGATGGCGCCGTCCGCCCCCGCGGCGACCAGTCCCCGGACGTGCTCGCGGCGCGACACGCCGAAGCCGCCGAGAACCGGCGTGTCGCCCGCGGCCTCCCGCGTCGTCGCGACGAGCTCGGCGACGCGGTTGTCGAGCGACTCGCGTGCACCCGTCACGCCGACGCTGGCGACGAGGTAGACGAAGCCCTCGCTCGCCTCGGCCGCGGCCCGGATGCGCTCCGGGCGCGACGTCGGCGCGACCAGGTGGATCAGGTCCACGCCCGCGTCGCGCGCCGCGTCCCGCAGGCGCCCGGACTCCTCCGGCGGCACGTCGGCGACGATCAGGCCCTCGGCGCCGGCCGCGGCCGCGTCGCGGCAGAAGGCCTCCTCGCCGTAGCCCTCCACGATCGCGCCGTACGTCATCGGCACGAGCGGGACGTCGACGCGACTGTCGATCTCGCGCAGGATCTCCAGGGCCCGGGCCGGGGTGATGCCGCGGTCGAGCGCGGCCTGCGCGGCCCGCTGGATCGTGGTGCCGTCGGCGAGGGGGTCGGAGTAGGGGATGCCGAGCTCGATCACCGTGGCGCCGCCCTGCACGGCCGCCTCGGCCAGATCGGGGGCGTCGTCGTCGGCCATCAGGTAGACGGCGAGGGAGGGGCGCGGGACGTTCACGCGTCGCCCCGCCGTGCGGCGATCTGGTCGACATCCTTGTCGCCGCGGCCGGACAGGCCGACGAGCACGTCACCGGACGGGCCGAGGTCGCGGGCGATGCGCTCGGCGATCACGAGCGCGTGGCTCGACTCGAGCGCCGGGATGATCCCCTCGAGGTGACAGAGCCGGTCGAACGCGACGAGCGCCTCCTCGTCGGAGGCGCCGATGTACTCGGCGCGGCCGCTCGCGAGGAGCGCCGCGTGCTCCGGGCCGACGCCCGGATAGTCGAGGCCGGCGCTGATCGAGTGCGTCTCCACGACCTGACCGTCGTCGTCGCAGAGGACGAACGAGCGCGACCCGTGCAGGATCGACACGCGGCCGCCGCCGAGGGAGCGCGCGTGCAGCTCGCCGCCGTCGCCGCCGGCCTCGACGCCGACGAGGCGCGTGCCCGCGTCGTCGCGGAACGGGTGGAAGATGCCGATCGCGTTCGAGCCGCCGCCGACGCACGCCACGACGGCATCCGGCAGGCGCCCGGCCCGATCCAGCATCTGCGCCCGCGCCTCCTCGCCGATCACGGCCTGCAGGCGCCGCACGAGGTACGGGTAGGGGTGCGGGCCGGCGGCCGTCCCGATCAGGTAGTGCGTGTCCTCGACGTTCGCGATCCAGTCGCGGATCGCGTCGTTGAGGGCGTCCTTGAGAGTGCCCGCGCCGTTGGTGACGGGCACGACCTCGGCGCCGAGCATCCGCATCCGCACGACGTTGGGGCGCTGGCGGCGCATGTCCTCCTCGCCCATGTAGACGACGGCCTGCAGCCCGAAGCGCGCGCAGACCGTGGCCGTGGCCACGCCGTGCTGGCCCGCGCCCGTCTCCGCGACGATTCGCCGCTTGCCGAGGCGCCGCGCGATCAGGGCCTGCCCGAGCGCGTTGTTGACCTTGTGGGCGCCCGTGTGCGCGAGGTCCTCGCGCTTCAGCCACAGCCGGGCGCCGCCCAGGTCCTCCGTCAGGCGCTCCGCGAGGTAAAGCGGGGTGGGGCGGCCGATGAAGTCGCGGGCCATGAGCGCGCGCTCCGCGTGGAAGTCCGGGTCGGCGAAGGCCTCGGCCATCGCGGCCTCGAGCTCGTCGAGGGCCGCCATCACGGTCTCCGGCACGAAGCGGCCTCCGAAGTCTCCGAAGCGCCCGAGCGCGTCCGGCGGGTACGCGTCCGCCGCAGTGCCCTCCGCCCGCGTGTCGATGTCGCTCATGCCGTGTCCCCCTGTCGGGCGGCCGCGATGAAGGCCGCCACCTTGGAATGGTCCTTGACCCCGGGCTCGCGCTCAACCCCGCGCGCGACGTCGACGCCCCACGGGCGCGCCGCGCGCACCGCCGCCTCGACCGTCTGCGGGGTCAGGGCGCCGGCGAGCAGCACCTGCCGGCCGGCCGCGCCGAGCTCCGCGGCGGCGGCCCAGTGGGCGACCAGATCGTCCGCGGACGGCTCCTCGCCGAAGGCGCGGTCGATCAGCACCGGGTCGCCCGCGGGCGGCGTGTCGGCGGGCAGCCGGCAGGCCACGATCGCGCGCTCGCCGAGGACGTCACGCGTCTCGACCGCGTGCGGCCCGTAGACCTGCACGCGGTCGAGGCCGGCCTCTTCGAGGATGCGGGCGGCGGCGCCGACGGTCTCGTCGGCGAGCACGCCCACGGCCTCGACGCCGCGCGGGACGAGCCGCCGCAGCCCGCGCGCCGTCTCGACGTCCACGGCGCGCGGCGACCACTCGACGAGGACGAAGCCGACCATGTCGGCACCGGCCTCGACGGCCTGCTCGACGTCCTCGGGGCGGGTCATGCCGCAGACCTTCACGCGCGTCACGGGCGGGTCAGCTCCTCGAGCAGCGACGGGTCGCGCATCAGGGCGGTGCCGACGAGCGCGGCGGACGCGCCGGCCCGCCCGGCGGCGTCGAGCTCGGCGCGGCTGGAGACGCCGGACTCGGCGACCGTCACGAAGCCGGCCGGCACGGCTCCGAGCAGGCGCCGCTGGGTCTCCGGGTCGACCTTCAGGGTGCCGAGGTCGCGCGCGTTGATGCCGATCAGCGGGCAGCCGAGTTCGAGCGCGCGACGCAGCTCGGCCTCATCGTGGACCTCGCACAGCACGTCCATCTGCTGGTCCTCGGCGGCCTGGATCAGGTCCTGCGCGAGCGAGTCGTCGACCAGGGCGAGCAGGACGAGGATCGCGTCGGCGCCGTGGGCGCGCGCCTCCACGACCTGGTACGGGTCGACGAAGAAGTCCTTCGCGAGCAGCGGCAGGTCCGTGACCGCGCGGACGCGCGCCAGGTCGAGCAGCGAGCCGGCGAAGTCCCGGGCGCTGGTCAGGACCGAGATCGCGGCGGCGCCGCCCGCCTCGTAGCGGCGCGCCACCTCGGCGGCGTCTGCCGTCGGGGCGATCGGCCCCTCGCTCGGCGAAGCCCGCTTGATCTCCGCGATCACGCGCACGCGGCCCGGCACGTGCAGCGCGCCCGCGAAGGGCCGCGTCTGCCGCCGCCGCGCAACCTCGTGCTGCGTCCACGCTCCGATCTCCTGCAGGTAGCCCATCAGGCCGCTCCTTCCGCGGCCGCGCGGGCCGCCGCTCCGACCGCGTCGAGCTTCGCGCCCGCACGGCCCGTGTCGATCGCCTCCCGGGCCTGCGCGAGGCCCTCCGCGATGCCGGCCGCGTGCCCGCAGACGGCGAGCGCCGCGGCCGCGTTCAGCTCGATCGCGTCGCGCACCGGTCCGGCCTCGCCGGTCAGGACGCGGCGGATGATCGCCGCGTTCTCGTCCGCGGTCCCGCCGGCGAGGTCGTCGGGGCGCGCCCGGGGAACGCCGAGGTCGGCCGGGTCGAGCACGACCTCCTCGATCCGGTCCTGCGTGACGTCAGCGATCGTCGCCGGTCCGCACGGGGTGATCTCGTCGAAGCCGCCCTCGCCGTGCACGATCAGGGCGCGGCGGATGCCGAGCAGCTGCATCACCTCCGCCATCACGGGCACCAGCTCGGGGCGGCTGACGCCGATGATCTGGAACGGCGTCTGCACCGGGTTCGCGAGCGGGCCGAGCAGGTTCATAATCGTGGGCACGCCGAGCTCGCGGC
>JAURLF010000021.1 GCA_030831375.1 Gaiellales bacterium
GCGCGTCGGGCTCGGCGCGGTCGAGGGTCAGGACGCCGTCGAGGTGGTCGACCTCGTGCTGCACGATCCGCGCCGGCATGTCGAGCAGCTCGCGCTCCTGCCAGGCGCCATCGAGGTCCTGCCAGCGCACCGTGATCCGCGTCGCGCGGGCCACCGGCACGGAGTAGCCCTCGCGCAGCAGCACGTCGAGGGACAGGCAGCCCTCACCGCCCACTTCGGTCTCGTCCGAGGAGGCGACGATCTCCGGATTCGCCATCGCGATCCAGCCCTCGTCGTCGTCGAGGCTGACCACGGCGAAGCGGCGCAGCAGGCCGATCTGCGGGGCGGCGAGGCCCGCGCCGACGGCGTCCTCGGCGAGCTCGAACATGCGCGCGGCCAGCGCCTTGAGGTCGTCGTCGAACTCCTCGACGGGATGCGTCTCGGAGCGCAGGACCGGATCGGGGAACTGGCGGATCTGCGCCTGCGCGATGCGCCGGCGCGCCTCGCGCTCCTCGTCGGGCTCGGATCTCGCGTCGCGGGCCATCGAACCCAGCCTACGCGCGCGGCTCCTTCGGCGCGACCGGGGCGACCCGCGCCCCGCTCGCGACGAGGGTGCCGATCGGCTCGCCGCGCACGACCCGCACGATGTTCTCGGCGTCGTTGACGTTGAACACGCGGATCGGCATGTCGTTCTCCATGCAGAGGGTGAGCGCGGTCGTGTCCATCACCTTGAGACCGCGCTCGACCGCCTCGAGGTGCGTGATCTCGGTGATCAGCGCGGCGTCGGCGTGCTCGCGGGGGTCCTTGTCGAGCACGCCCTCCACCCCGTTCTTGCCCATCAGGATCGTCTGCGCCCCGATCTCGCAGGCGCGCAGCGCGGCGGCGGTGTCCGTCGTGAAGTACGGGTTGCCCGTGCCGCCGGCGAAGATCACCACGCGGCCCTTCTCGAGGTGGCGGATCGCGCGGCGGCGGATGTACGGCTCCGCCACCTCCTGGATGTCGAGCGCGCTGAGGACGCGCGTGTAGACCCCGATCCGCTCGCACGCGTCCTGCACCGCGATGCCGTTGAGGACGGTCGCCAGCATGCCCGCGTAGTCCGCCGAGGCGCGATCCATGCCCTTCGCGGACTCCGCCATGCCGCGGAAGATGTTGCCGCCGCCGACCACGATCGCGACCTCGACGGAGAGGTCGCGGACCTGCTTGATCGCGTACGCGATCTCCGCGAGGCGCTCCGGATCCATGCCGTAGCCCGCCTCCCCCATCAGCGACTCCCCGGACAGCTTCAGGAGGACGCGGCTGAAGGGCGTGGCGGCCACCGGCTACTCCTGGCCGAGCGCGAAGCTGGCGAAGCGCTTGATCTCGATGTTCTCGCCCATCTCGGACGAGAGCGCGGCACGCACCTGCTCCACCGTCTGGTCCTCGTCGCGGAAGTACGACTGCTCGAGCAGGCAGACCTCCTCGTACCACTTGCGCAGCTTGCCCTCGGCGATCTTGTCCTGCACCTCGGCGGGCTTGTCGGCGGCCTGCGAGCGGTAGATCTCGAGCTCGGCCTCCTTGGCCTCCTCCGGCACGTCGTCGATGGACACCCAGCGCGTCGCGTCCATCGACACGACCTGCAGGCAGATGTCCTTCGCGAACTCCTGGAACTTGTCGGTGTTCGCGACGAAGTCCGTCTCGCAGCCGACCTCGACGAGCACGCCCTTCGTGCCGCCGCCGTGGATGTAGCTCGCGATCTTGCCGTCGGAGGTGGCGCGCCCTCCGCGCTTGGCGGCCTTCGCGAGGCCCTTCTCGCGCAGCGCCTTCTTGGCGGCCTCGAGGTCACCCCCGGCCTCCACCAGGGCGTCGCGGACCTCCAGCATGCCCGCGCCCGTCTGCTCGCGGAGGGCCTTCACGTCGGCCGCGCTCGGCTTGTAATCGCTCATCGTCTCGGGTCCTTCTTCCGGGTCTCGCTCGTCGGGTGGCCCGCCTAGGCGGGCGGATTCTCCTCGGCCGCCTCGGCCGCCGGGGCCTCGGCCTCCTCGGCCGGCTCGGCCGCGACCTCCGCGATCTCCTCGGCCACGACCGCCTCCGCGACGGCCTCCTCCGCGATCGCCTCGGCCACGACGGCCTCGATCACGGCCTCCGCGGCCTCCTCGACGGGGACGGCCGGGTCGCTCAGCGCAGCCGCGGCGGCGGCCTCCGCCGCGCCGGCGGCGGCGACGGCCTCGACCGCGACCTCGTCGACCATCTCGGCGGCGGCGAGGATCTCCTCGACGGCCTCGTCGACCGCGGCGGCCTCGGCGCCCGTCAGGCCCTCGGCGCCGGCCGGCAGGTGCTTGCGGCCCTCGATCACGCCGTCGGCGATGACGCGGCTGATCAGGTCGTTGGCGCGGATCGCGTCGTCATTGCCCGGGATCGCGAGGTCGACCTCGTCCGGGTCGCAGTTCGTGTCCACGAGCCCGATCAGCGGGATGCCGAGGCGGCGCGCCTCGCGCACCGCGAGCTGCTCGGCGTTGAGGTCGATCACGAAGACGGCGGACGGCAGCTTCGCCATCTGCGCGACGCCGGACAGGTTCGTCTCGAGCTTCTCGAGCTCGTGCAACCGGCCGAGGCGCTCCTTGCCGGGCAGGAGGTCGAGCTGGCCCTCGTCGCGCAGGCGGCGCAGGTCGTGCAGGCGCTGAATGCGGTCGGTGATCGTGCGGAAGTTCGTCAGCAGGCCGCCGAGCCAGCGGTGGTTGACGTACGGCATGCCGCAGCGCTCCGCCTGGGCCTGGACGGCCTCGCGCGCCTGCTTCTTGGTGCCGACGAACAGCACCGTCCCGCCGTTGGCGGCGATGTCGCGCACCATCTCGTGCGCCTCCTCCGCGAGGGCGGCCGTCTTCTGCAGGTCGATCACGTAGATGCCGCCGCGCTCCGTGTAGATGAAGCGGCGCATCTTGGGGTTCCAGCGGCGCGTCTGGTGGCCGAAGTGGACTCCGGCCTCGAGCAGCTCGCGCATGGTGGCTGCGGGCATCGATCGTGCTCCTTCGCGTGGGGTTCGTGGGCCGTGCGCCCGCCGGCGCCGCCCGGGACCGACTGCGTCGGCACCGCCCGGTGCGGTCACCCCCGGCGGGGGAGTGGGTTGTCGAGGCGTGACTGTACCAGCGCTCAGGAGGTCCGGCGCCGCTCGGCGCGGAGCGCCTCGAGGACGGCTCCGAGGTCGTCCGGCAAGGGCGCGGACACGTCCACGGGCTCGCCCGTGACGGGGTGCTCGAAGGCGATCCGGCGCGCGTGCAGGGCCTGGTGGCCGAGCCCGAGATCGTCCGCCCCGGGCGGGCCGTAGACGGGGTCGCCGACGACCGGGTGCCCGATCGCGGCGAGGTGCACGCGGATCTGGTGCGTGCGCCCCGTCTCGAGGCGCACCGACAGGAGCGAGTACCCGGGCAGGGCCTCCTCGAGGGCGAAGTGCGTGACGGCGGGCCGCGCGCCGATGCCGTCGACGGCGCGGCGCGTGCGGTTCGCCGGATCGCGGCCGATCGGCGCCTCGATCCGCCCCGCGCGGCTCGGCGGGCGGCCGTGCACGAGCGCGACGTACTCGCGCTCGATCGCGCGCCGGCGCATCTGCCGCCCGAGCCGCTTGAGGGTGTCTGCGCCGCGGGCCACCACGAGCACACCGGAGGTCTCGCGGTCGAGCCGGTGCACGATCCCGGGGCGCTCCGCGTCGCCGCCGCCGGCGAGGCCGAGCGCGGCGAGGTGCGAGGCGAGCGACGGCCCGGACGCGCCCGGCGCGGCGTGCGTCGTCAGCCCGGCCGGCTTGTCGACGACGACGAGGTGCTCGTCCCGGAGCAGGATCCGCGGCTCGAGGCCGGGCTCCGCCGTCGCCGGCGCGGGCGCCGCGGGCGCAGGCCGTTCGATCCGCACCGTCATGCCGCGCTGAACGCGCAGGCTGCGCGTGCGCGGCGTGCCGTCCACGGTCACGTGCCCCTCGTCGACGAGGCGCTGCGCCTCCGCCCGGGAGAGGCCCGGGACGCGCTCGTGCACGAGGCGGTCGAGGCGCGTGCCGGCCTCGTCGGCCGCCACGACCAGCTCGATCACGTCGCGGGCCGCCGCTCGCCTCCCAGCAGCACCACGAGGAGCAGGATCACGCCGACGGTGATCGCGGTGTCCGCGAGGTTGAACACGGGGAAGCGGTCGATGTGCAGGAAATCCGTCACGTACCCCTGCGTGAGGCGGTCGAACAGGTTCGAGATCGCGCCCCCGGCGAGCAGCCCGAGCGCGACGGGCAGGAGCGCGTGGCGCCCGCCGGAGCGCGCGAAGTAGATGAACATCCACGTGATCGCGACGACGGAGAGCGCGATCACGATCGTCTGGTTGTCCCGGAACTGCCCGAACGCGATGCCGGTGTTGCGGGTGTTCGTGAACTGGAAGAACGGCAGCACGTCGAACGGGTCATCGGGCGTGAAGGAGCGCCGCGCGATCAGCTTCGTGACCTGGTTGGCAACGA
>JAURLF010000183.1 GCA_030831375.1 Gaiellales bacterium
CGGGCTTCGTCGTCGACAGGCCCGGCAGCGGCGACAGCACGATCGAGCCGGTCTCGGTCTGCCACCACGTGTCGACGATCGGGCAGCGCTCGCCGCCGACGTGCTCGTGGTACCAGATCCACGCCTCGGGGTTGATCGGCTCGCCGACGGTGCCGAGCAGGCGCAGCGACGAGACGTCGTACTTCTCGACGGCCTCGGGGCCGGCCTTGATCAGCGCGCGAATGGCGGTCGGCGCCGTGTAGTAGATCGACACCTTGTGCCTGTGCACGATCTCCCAGTGGCGCTCCCACGTCGGGTGCTCGGGCGTGCCCTCGTAGATGATCCCGGTCGTGTGGTTGGCGAGCGGGCCGTAGACGACGTACGTGTGGCCGGTTACCCAGCCGCAGTCGGCGGTGCACCAGTAGACGTCGTCGTCCTTGATGTCGAAGACCCACTGGTGCGAGAGGATCGCGCCGAGCAGGTAGCCGCCGGAGGTGTGCAGGATGCCCTTCGGCTTCGCGGTCGTGCCCGACGTGTAGAGCATGAACAGCGGGTCCTCCGCGTTCATGCGCTCGGGCTCGCAGCGCGGCTCGGCCTGCGCCATCGCCTCGTGCCACCAGGTGTCGCGCTCGCCCCACGCGATGTCCTGCTCGGTGCGGCGCACGACGAGCACGTGCTCCACGGACGGGCACTGCGCGACGGCCTCATCGACGATGTCCTTGAGGGCGATGATCGCGCCCTTGCGCCACGCCCCGTCGGCGGTGATCACGAGCCGGCAGGTCGCGTCCTGGATGCGGTCGGCGAGGGCCGTGGCGGAGAAGCCGCCGAAGACCACCGAGTGGATCGCCCCGATGCGGGCGCAGGCCAGCATCGCCACGGGCAGCTCGGGGACCATGCCGAGGTAGATCGCGACACGGTCGCCCTTGCCCACCCCGAGCGCCTTCAGCGCGTTCGCGGCCCGCTCGACGTCGGCGAGCAGCTCGGCGTAGCTGATCACGCGCTCCTCGCCGGGCTCGCCGATCCAGGTGAAGGCCGTCTTGTCGCCGCCACCGGCCTCGACGTGGCGGTCGAGGCAGTTGTAGGAGAGGTTGAGCTCGCCGTCGGCGAACCAGCGGTAGAAGGGCGGGTTGGACGCGTCGAGCGACTCGGTCGGCTCGCGGTACCAGGTGATCTCGCTGAGGGCGCGCTTCAGCCAGAAGCCCTCGAAGTCGGCCTCGGCCTCGTCGTGCAGCGTGCGGTCGCGGACCCGCGCGGCGGCGGTGAACGCCGCGGGCGGCGGCACCGTGCGGGACTCCTCCAGATGGGCCTCGATCGCCTCGCTCATCGCCGTGCTCCTCCTCCTCGTACGCCCGCAAGGGTAGCCGCAACCGCCGGGCATCGTCCACGAGCGGCGCGGGACCCGGGCGAGGCGCATGGGGCTTCCCCGCATGGCCGCCACCGATCGGGCGATTCCCGATACCCTGTGGCCCGTGCGCGCCCGCTCCAGCCGCCTCGCCGTGGCCCTCCTCATGGCCGCCCTCGCCGCCCTCGCGGTCGGCTTCGGCGCGTCCGCGGCCGACGCGCCCGGTCCCGCGCCGGACGGCCGCGCCGCCGGCTTCGCGCTGCAGATCCGCATCCCCGGCTACGAGCCGATCACGCACGCGCCGGCGCTGTCGCGCGGCGGCACCGCCAACGCGGGCGGCGGCTACGCCACCCAGCCCGACCCGGCGATCGCCTCCGTGATCGCAGCCGACACCGCGGTCGGCGTGACCGCGGACGGCGCGGCCGCCCGCGGCGACGCGACCGTGCGCACCGCGGGCGTGACGCTGCTCGACGGCCTCGTCACGGCCGGCTCGACGACGACGCAGGCTGCGGCGGCCGCGGCGCCCGCCCGGGAGGCGCAGAGCGGGCTCGCCACGCAGATCACCGACCTCGTCGTCGCCGGGCAAGCCGTCGACGCCGCCCCGAACCGCGTGATCGTGATCGACGGCGTCGGCGACCTCGTGGTCGGCGAGTCCGTCGACGCGGTGCGCGGACCGCAGGCGACGCGCGCGTTCGCGATCGCGCTGCACCTGCGCCTGCGCCAGGAGTACCGGGGCCTGCCCGCCGGCACCGAGATCCTCGTCGGCTACGCCGACACGGGCGCCGCGATCCCCGACCCGACGTCGCTCGACGCTGTGACCGAGCCGCAGGGCGCCGCGGACGCACCCGCGGCCGTCGACCCGTCGAACGACGTCGCGGCCCCATCGGGCGGCGCCTACGACACGACCGCGACGCAGGGCGCGCCGCCGGGCGGCTTCTCCGCCAACCCGCCGATCGACGCGGAGCGCCGGGAGCAGCTCCTGTCCGGCGAGTACATGTTCCCCGTGCTCGGGGCGACGACGGCCGACTTCGCGGATGACTGGGGCGCCCCGCGCGCGACGACGGGCTCCCACCAGGGCATCGACGTCTTCGCGCCCGCCGGCACGCCGATCCTCGCGATCACGGACGGCACTGTCTTCCGCGTCGGCTGGAACACCCTCGGCGGCCGCCGCCTGTGGATGGCGGACCGCCATGGCAACCTCTTCTACTTCGCGCATCTCGCGGGCTTCTCGCCGCTCGCCAAGGAGGGCGCGCAGGTCCGTCGCGGCGACGTGATCGGGTTCGTCGGCACCAGCGGCGACGCGCAGGGCACCCCGCCGCACCTCCACTTCGAGATCCATCCGGGTGGCGGCTGGGCGATCCCGCCCTTCGCGTACGTGACGACGTGGCTGACCGGCGTGCGCCAGCCCGTGGTGCAGGGCGCCGTCACCGCACCCGACCCGCCGAACCCGGACGCGGCCGCGACGACCACCGCGAAGCCGAAGCCGGCCACGCCGAAGCCCGTCAAGCCGCAGCCGCCGGCGAGCACCGGCGAGGCGCCGTTCGAGACGCTGCCCGTGGAGACGGCCGAGGTGCCGGCCGCGCCGGCGACCCCTCCGACGACGCAGGCCACGAACGGCACCGGCGCCGTCTTCGGCGACTAGCTGCTGCGCGGCCGGTAGCGTTCGGGCATGGACCTCGAGGCCGCCTACACCGTGCTGCGCGAGCGCGGGGCGCCCGCGTACCGCGTCGAACAGGTGCGCCACGCCGTCACGCGCGACCTGATCGCCTCCTGGGACGAGGCGACGACGCTGCCGAAGGACCTGCGCGCCGCCCTCGCCGACGCCGCCCCCGCGACCGAGCTCGTGCTCGACGGCCAGCAGGAGAGCCGCGACGGCACCGTCAAGGCGCGCTTCGCGACCGCCGACGGCTTCCCGCTCGAGACGGTGCTGATGCGCCATGGCGACCGCCACGCCGTCTGCCTGTCGTCGCAGTCGGGGTGCGCGCTCGCCTGCGCGTTCTGCGCGACGGGCGCGATGGGCTTCGGGCGCTCCCTGACCCGCGGCGAGATCCTCGAGCAGCTCCTGTGGGCCGCACGCGTCGCGCGCGGCCGAGACGCGCGCATCCGCAACGTCGTGATGATGGGCATGGGCGAGCCGCTGCAGAACCTCGACGAGGTGCTCGGCTTCTGCGGCCTCGCCAACGACCCCGACGGCTTCGGCCTCGGCGCCCGCTCGATCGCGATCTCGACGGCGGGCTGGATCCCCGGCATCGACGCGCTCGCCGCGCAGCCCCTGCAGCTGAAGCTCGCGATCTCGCTGCACGCCCCCGACGACGCGCTGCGCGAGCGGCTGATGCCCGTCAACCGCCGCTACCCCCTCGACCAGCTGATGGCGGCCCTGAGGCGCTACCGGGCGGCGACGCGGCGGCGGGTCTACGTCGAGTACCTCCTGCTCGAGGGCGTCAACGACCGCGCCGAGCAGGCCGACCGGCTCGCCGACCTCCTGCACGAGCACCTGCCCGGCGGGTGCCATGTGAACCTGATCTGGTACAACCCGACCGCCGCGGACCTCGAGGCCTCGTCACCTGAGCGGGTCGAGCGCTTCCGTGCCGCCCTCGACCGGCGCCGGATCCCGCAGACGCTGCGCCGCTCCAAGGGCGCTGACATCGATGCCGCGTGCGGCCAGCTCGCCGTCCGCGGCGCGCAGGAGGCGCGCCAGCGCCGCCGCGCGGAGCGGGAGCCCGCATGAGCTGGGACCCGATCGCCTGGGCGCGCGCGACCGGCGTCGCGCCGGGCCGGCCGGGTGCGCCGGCACCCGAGGCGGCGATGCCGTCGGGCCGGCTGATCGAGATCGACCGCGAGGGCTGGCTGGCCCGCGTCGAGCCGACGGCCGCGCTCGGCCCGCTCGAGCTCGAGCTGCGCGCCGCGGGCTGGACGCTCGGCCCGCTGCCGGAGGGGGGCGAGCGGATGCCCGTCGCCACGGCCCTCGCCACGGACGCCGCCGCGACGGCCGGATCGGGCGGCGGCTTCACCGCCCTGCGTCACGACGAGACGTCCCACGGCGTGCGCCTCGCGATCCGTCCCGTGCCCGCCGCGCAAGCCGGCGCCGCCATCGTCCTGCCCGACCTCGCTCGCGGCCTCGAGGGGCTGCGCCGCCTCGCCCGCGCGGGGATGCTCCCGGCCGAGGCGCTGCTCGCCGATCGCGCCGCCGCCGGACTCTGGCTCGCCGCCGCCGAGGCGGGTCCGCAGACCGAGGGCCTCCTGCGTCCCGACGACGCCCTGCTCGTGCTCGTCGCGCAGGGCGCGTCCGGCGTCGCCTCGGAGCGCATCGCCGCCGCCGCCGAGTCGCTGCGCGACCTCGGCGCCGAATCGCTCGGCCAGGAGATGGCGCAGGCGTGGGCGGCCGCGCGCGAACGACCCGCGCAGGCCGCGCCGGCGCTCCTCGCCGCCGGCTGGGACCTGACCCGCGCCGAGGCCCGTCGGGCCTGGTCGGAGGCCACGCTCGGGCCGGACGCGTCGGGCGACTGGGTCGGCGTCGAGTACACGGGCGCGACACCGCACGCGGTGCTCGTGCGGGCCCGGCGCCTGTCGGCCGCGGCCTGAGCCGCCGCGATAGGCAGGCCATGCCCGTCTTCGAGCGCTCCATCGAGATCGACGCCCCGATCGGGGACGTCTTCGCCTTCCACCTCGACACCCGCAACGCCGCCCGCATCGCCAGCAAGGGGCAGGAGTTCGTGTCGATCGTCGGCGAGTTCCCGCTGTCCGAGGGCGGCGAGGTCGAGCTCAACGTGCGCATGAAGCCGCTCCCGGGCGTGCAGAACTGGCGCGTCCGCATCACCGAGGTCGCAGAGCCCGTGCTCGTCGTCGATGAGCTCCTGAAGGGCCCGTTCGCGCGCTTCCGCCACGAGCACCGCTTCGCCCCCGCCTCCAACGGCGGCACCGTCCTCACCGACCGGATCGAGTGGGAGCTGCCCGGCGGCCCCGCCGGCCGACTCGCCGCCCCCATCGCCCGGCACCTGATGGAGCGCTCCTTCGTCGAGCGCCAGGCGGCGACGAAGCGGATCCTCGAGGCCGAGGCGGCCGCCGCCCCCGCCTGATCAGGCGAGGAAGTCGAGCCGCACGGGCCCGGGCACGAGCCCGGCCGCCTCGCCGCGCTCGAGGAGCGCGCCCACGGCCTCGCGGCCGCGCTCGCCGTAGTCGAGCGTGAGCTCGTTCACGTACATGGCCACGAAGCGGTCGTTGAGGTCGGGCGCGATGCCGCGGCCGTACTCGATCGCGTAGGCCAGCGCCTGCTCGCGGTGCTCCATGCCCACCTGCACGGCCTCGCGCAGCACCGCCGACAGGTCCACGGCGCGCGCCTCGTCGAGATCGCGGCGGACCGCCACGGCGCCGAGCGGCAGGGGCAGTCCCGTCTCGCCCTCCCACCAGGCGCCGAGGTCGAGCACCCGGGCAAAGCCCTCCTGCTCCCAGGTCAGCTGGCCCTCGTGGATGACCACGCCGGCCGCGACGTCGCCCGTGCGCACCGCGTCCATGATCGCCTCGAAGTCGAGCTGGACCGGCTCGAAGGCGGGCAGCGCCAGGCGCGCGGTCAGAAACGCCGTGGTCTGCGGGCCGGGCACGGCGACGCGGGCGCCGGCGAGGGCGGCGGGGCCGACGGGGTCGCGGGCGATCACGACGGGGCCGTAGCCCTCGCCGAGCGACGCGCCGTGGCCGAGCAGCCGGTAGCGGTCCTGCACGCCCGGGTAGGCGCCGACGGACAGCGCCGTCGCCTCGAGGCGACCCTCCCCGGCCCACGCGTTGAGCGTCTGGATGTCGGCGGGGACGAGCTCGATCTCGAACCCGCGCAGGTCAAGCGCACGCTCGGCGATCGCCCAGACCATGAAGGCGTCATCGGGATCGGGGCTGTGCCCCACGCGGACGTGCATCGGACTCCTCGGAGAAGGGACGGGCGAGCCTACCATCGACCTCCTTCGGGCGACGCTACGCTACGGCCCATGAGCGATCACGACGACGTCATCCCACCCAGCCCCCAGCACCGCGAGGAGGAGGCCGTGCAGCATGTGCTGCGCGAGGTCCACGCCGGACGCCACCTCAGCGAGGTCCTGCGCGACTCGTACATCACGGAGCGCACCGACGACGGGGCGCACGACCATATCCTCGACCATCCCGAGGTCACGCAGGCCGTCGGCGACGACATCATCGCCGAGCTGCGCCGCATGCTCGACGAGATCTGATCCCCCGCTGCGACGCGCCCGCGGCTCGGCGCCGCCCTAGTGGCCTAGCGCCCGGCGCGCCAGCGCGAGCACCATGGGCGCTGCGTCGATCAGCTTGACCACGACGAGGTCGTCGTCGGCGACGCGCGCGTCCGCCTCGCCGGCCAGGACGGCGCCGAGCGGCGTCACCTCCTGCCAGTCGAGGTGGCCCTCGGCGACGCAGTCGCGCAGGTCGTCGGCGAGGGCGCGGGCGATCCGCGGCGCGTCGCACGCCACGAAGGAGGCCTCGGCGATCAGCCGGTAGTCGAGCTCGCGCCGGCCGGGGCGGTCAGCGCCCGCCGCGATCACGGATGCGCCCTCGGCGACCCAGTCGGCGCGCAGCACCGGGTCGCGCGCGTTGGTGGCCGCGATCACGAGATCGGCGTCGCGCACGGCCGATTGGGCGTCGGCGCGGGATTCGCCATGATCGGCCGCGGCCGCGAGGGCCGCGGCGTCGGGATCGTGGATGCGGACTCCCCCCACCTCGACCGCCGCGTGCACGGCCTCGAGGCACAGCAGCCCGAGCGGCCCCGCGCCGAGGAGCGCCACGCGCACCGGACCGGGCCGGGTGATCCGGGCGGCCGCGAGCCCGGCCGCGGCCGCCGCCGCCCGCCGTGCCGCATCGTCGGCGGGGAACGCGCACACGACGGCGCCCTCGGGGTCGATCAGGGTGCAGCTGCGCGACGCGCTGCGCCGACCTCCCGCCGTCACGAGCACAGCGCGCCAGCCGTCCGGGTCGACGGCGGTCACCACCCCCGTCCAGGCGTCACCGCGCAGGACGCGCTGCGGGACCGGCGGATCGTCGAACGGATCCACCGGTCGCACCAGGGCCTCGGCCGCCAGCTCGCGCACGAGCGGCGCCTTCAGCCGGGCGATCGCCTTGGCCGCGTCGCGCACGGCCATCTCAGCCGAGGGCGCGGTGCAGGACGACGACGGCGAGCGCCTCGAGTGCGGCGCGCTCGTCGAGGGCGAGCTCGGCCACGGCGGCGGCCACCAGCGGGCAGTCGGCGGGGACCTCGTCGCGCAGGGCGATCAGCGCGGCCGCGAGCGGCGCCCCGTAGCCGTCGGCGGCGAGATCGGCTGCGGTCTCGAGCGCGGCACGCGACCCGAGCCCCGACGACTCCGCCGGGTTGCCCTCGGCGGCCGCGAGCAGGAGGCCGCGCCGGGCCGCCGCGTTGAGCTCGTCCTCGTCGAGGTCGAGCACGTCGGCGACGCGGTCGACGAGGACGGGCGCGGCCGCGCGCATGCGCTCCTGCGGCTCGAGGCCGGCGAGGGCCTCCTCGATGGCGGTCGCGTCGTCCACGGGCGGAGCGTAGCCGGGGCGCGTCAGCGCAGGCCGAGGGCCTGGCGCAGCGCACGCGTTTGGCGGCGCGCCACCTCGATGGCGGTGCCGTCGCGGTCGGCGAGCCGCACGCGGACGCGCCCCTCGCCGAGCGGCTCGACCTGGGCGACGAGCGCGAGGTTGACGATCTGCGAGCGGTGCACGCGCAGGAACCCGGCCGGCAGCAGGTCCTCGAGGGCGCGCAGGGACCGCGGCGACTGGAGGACCCGCCCGTCGGCGAGCCCGATCCGCGAGCGGTCGCGGTCGGCCTCCGCGTACGCGATCACGACGGGGTCGACGAGCTCCGTCGCCCCGTCGGCGGCGGCGACCGGCACGCGCGCCTGCGTCGCCGCGCCCGGAGCGGTGCCGGCGCGGATCGCGGCGACGCGCCGGACCGCCGTCACGAGCCGGTCCTCGCGGACCGGCTTGAGCACGTAGTCGACGGCCTCGACGGCGAAGGCCTGGATCGCACGGTCGTCGTGCGCGGTCACGAACACGACGCTGGGCCGGTTCGGCAGGTCGGCCAGCCGACGCGCCGTCTCGATCCCGCCGGCGTCGCCCGGCATGCTGATGTCGAGGAAGACGACGTCGTAGGCCATCCGCTCGGCGAGGGTCAGCGCCTCGCGCGCGGAGGCGGCCTCGCCCGCGACCTCCACGCCGTCGATGCCGCCGAGCAGGTGCCGCAGCTCGGAGCGGGCGGGCGCCTCGTCGTCGACGATCAGGGCGAGCAGCGTCACGCGGCGGCCTGCCGCGCGTCGACGGGCGGCCGCTCCGGCACGAGCACGCTGACGTACGTCCCGAACAGGGGCGACGAGGCGATTCGCAGACGGCCCTGCTCGCCGTAATGGGCCTGGATGCGGCGGTGCACGGACGCCAGCCCGAGGCCGCCTGCGCCCGAGCCGTAGCCCGGCTCGAGCACGCGCTCGGCGTCCTCGCGGGAGATGCCGCGCCCGTTGTCGCGGACGGTCACCCGCAGGCGCCCGAAGCGCACGTCGGCGCGGATCACGACGCGCAGCGGCTCGTCCGTCTTGCCGTGCTTGATCGCGTTCTCGACGAGCGGCTGCACGAGGAACGGCGGCACCATCACGTCACTGGCCGCGGGCCCGATGCGGCGCTCGACGACGAGGTCGTGGCCGAAGCGCGCCTGCTCCAGATCGAGGTAGGCCTCGACGTGCGCCATTTCCTCCGCGAACGTCACGAAGGCGGCAGGCTCGCGCAGCGTCGAACGGCAGTACTCGGCGAACGTGATCACGAGCCGGCGCGCCTCGTCGGGCTGCGTGCGGATGAACGCGGCGATGGTGTTGAGCGCGTTGAACAGGAAGTGGGGCTCGATCTGCGCCTGCAGCGCGGCGAGTTCCGCCGACGCGCTGGCCCGCGCGTGCACCTCGACCTCGCCGGCGGCGAGCGCCGTGGACACGAGCCCGCACAGGGACTCGACGACCGCGACGTCGCGGTCGGATACCTCGAGCGCGCCCTCGGAGAACGCGATCACCGCGCCCAGCACGCGGCCGCGCACGACGAGCGGTCCGACGACGGCGGAGCGCAGCGGGCAGTCCGAGTCGCAGCCGTGCCGCCAGCCGACGGGCAGGCGCGCCACGCGCGCCTCGTCCATCGCGAGCACCGCGCCGGGCGGCGACTCCGTGCCGGCTCCGTGATGATCGGCGGCGAGGCCCACGTGGGCCAAGACCCGCGTGCGATCCGACACGGCGACGGCGGCGAAGCCGAGCCGCTCTCGCGCCTCGCGGGCGAGCAGGTGGGCGGCGGCGGGCGTGAGCCCGTCGTGGAGGATGGGCGCGGTGATCGCGGCGACTTCGAGGATGCCGGCGGCGCGGCCGCCGCCGAGCAGCTCATCGGCC
>JAURLF010000184.1 GCA_030831375.1 Gaiellales bacterium
CGGCCCGCCTTCACGACCAGCCTGCCGCTGTGGGCGATGGCGATGGTCGTGGTCATCCTCATCGGGGGGCGCATCGGCCTCAACGCGTACTCGTCGAACGTCGTCGACGTCGGCTACGCCGGCGTGGTCGGCGCGGACCGCATCCTCGACGGGCGCAGCCCGTACGGCTCGTTCCCGAAGCGCACCTCGACGCCGTGCGGCACGCGCTACGCGGACGGGTCGAACAGCGCCTACGTGCAGGCCGACGGCGCCTGCGAGACCGCCATCGAGCGCGGCGACACGTACGGCCCCGCGATGTACCTCGCGTACGTGCCGGGCACGGCCGCGCTCGGCTGGAGCGGCCGCTGGGACGACCTGCCCGCCGCCCACTTCACCGCCGGCTTCTTCGACCTGATGGCCGGCCTCGGCCTGGCCGTCTTCGGCTGGCGGCTGGGCGGCCGCCGCCTCGCCCTCGCGATGGGGCTGTTCTGGTTCGCGGTGCCGTGGACCGCCTACACGTTCATGAGCGACTCGAACGACGCGATCGTCGCCGCCCTGCTCGCCTGGTCGGCGGCCCTGTTCGGGCGACCGCTCGGGCGCGGGTCACTCCTGATGCTCGCGGCACTCGCGAAGTTCGCGCCGCTGCTCCTGATCCCGCTCTGGCTGCGCCTCGACCGCAGCGGCCCGGACCTCGCCCCGGGCGAATGGGCCTACGGACGACCCGTCCCGGGCCGCTCCCGGTCCCGGCGCCTCGCGGACGGGCTGCGTCCGGGCCCCGGCGCGGGCCGCACGCTGCTGGGGATGGCGCTCGTCCTCGTCGTGCTCGCCGGCCTGCTCGTGGCCCTCGACGGCCCGGGCGCGCTGCGCACGTTCTGGGACCGCACCTTCGGCTGGCAGCTCGACCGCCCGTCGCCGTTCTCGCTCTGGGACTGGGGCGAATACCCAGGCCTGCCCGACCTCGGCCTCCTGCAGACCGCGCTCAAGGGCGCGGTCATCGTCGGCGCGGTCGCGCTCTACGTGGTTCCGCGCCGGCTCGACGCGACGCGCGCGCTCGCCCTCGCTGGCGCACTGATGTGCGGCTTCCAGATCGTGCTCAGCCACTGGATGTACCTGTACCTGCCGTGGGTGCTCGTGTTCGCGGCGATCGCCCTGCTCGCCCCCCGGGCGGCGTGGCCGCTGCCGCCGACCACCGCGCGCAGCCCCCTGCCCGCCCGTCGCCGACTGCAGCCCCTGTCAGCGGCCCGCGCACCCAGGTGACAACCCCTGAAGACGTGTCTACCATACGTCCGGCATCTACCTGGAGGTTGACGATGACGTCCGCTCGACGGTTGACCCTTTCGCTCCTGATCGCCCTGACCGCACTCGCGCTGGGCGCAGTCACAGCAACGGCCCAGAACCTCTCGAATCCGGGTGAGTTCACCGTCGACATCGAGATGCCCGGCAACAAGGGCGGCGATGCGATGGAGCCCGACTGCGATCGGGAACTCGGCCCGGAGCTGGCTCTGCAGGGCGGCACCGCCAAGTGCACGATGCGCCAGACGGCGAAGGGCGAGACCGCAGTGGGCACCGTCGCCAACCAGACCCTCGTCACGACGACGGGCGATGCCGGCTTCGGCAGCGGCACCATGACCCGGACCTGCGACTTCGACATGCAGGCGACCATGGACGTCACCTTCATCGCCGGCGGCGGTAACCCGAGAATGAAGATGAACGGCACCGTCACCATGGTCTGCTCGTGGACGATGTCCTTCCAGGACGCCGCCTCGTCGAGCCTCGCCGGCACGATGGAGCTGAACGCCAAGATGGCGCAGAACGATCTCGAGAACCAGTCCGCGCAGGGCGCCGACATCGAGATGACCATGAAGGTCTACGTGACCGCTGGGACCGGCCTGTTCGAGGGGTACGTCGGCAGTGGCGAACTGGACCAGCAGCAGGCGATGTCGCTGCTTGGCGGAGGCGGGTCGAGCGGCGGCGGGCCGAGCGGCGGCGGGTCGAGCGGCGGGGGTCAGCAGGGCTCCGGCTCACTGACCGTCGAGCAGCTGAGCGCCATCTGCAATGTCCTCGCTCAGATGCCCGGCGGGCCCACGACCTGCAACGAGCAGACCGCCCTCTCGGCGTGTCAGACCGCCGCAGTGCGCGGCCAGAGCGCGGCGCTCGACAGCGCGTGCACCGCAGCCGGCCGCGCCGGCCGGTCGACCCGTCAGACGGCCGGCGGGGACCCGATGACGCTGAAGCTCAAGAAGGCAGCCGGACAGGTGCGGATCGTCTCCCCGCTGCCGAAGGTCGGGGCCAAGGGCGGCGCGGCCAAGGTGACGGCGAAGACCAAGGTGCTGATCGTCGCCACCAAGGGTGCCAAGTGCACGATCAGGACCCAGCGGGGCGTGCTCGGTACCGCGACGTCGAAGGATTCCGCAAAGCGAACGGTCGTCAGGCCGAAGCGGGGCGCCTGGACCGGCGCCAAGTGGATCAAGGCGACGTGCAAGCTCGACGGGAAGTCCTTCTCGTCGCCGAAGGTGCGGGTGAAGGGCTAGGGCGTCAGGCGACCGCGCGGCGGAGCGCCTCGGCGCCCGTCGCGCGGCCGTCGCCGTCCACGTCGACGAGCAGGCCCTCCAGGCGCACGTCGCCCGTGGCGGGCTCGAGCCGCTGCGGCTGCTGCAAGAGGAAGCGCCGGAGCGACTGCTCCTTGACGGCGCCGATCACCGAGTCGTGCGGACCCGTCATACCGGCGTCGGTGATGTAGGCGGTGCCGCCGGGCAGGACGCGGGCATCGCTCGTCTGCACGTGCGTATGCGTGCCGCAGACCGCGCTGACGCGGCCCGCGAGGTGCCAGCCGAGCGCGACCTTCTCGCTGGTGGCCTCGGCGTGCACGTCGACGAGCACGAACGGCGTGCGCGCCCGCGCCTCGTCGACGAGGCGGTCGACGATCGCGAACATCGTCTGCGCCGGCTCGAGCGTGAAGGAGCCGAGCAGGTTGATCACGGCGAGCTCGGCGCCGTCCGCGGTCGGCACGAACGCGAGGCCGCGGCCCGGCAGCCGATCCAGCAGGTTGGCCGGCCGGACCACACGTTCGGAGCCGGTCAGGTAGGGACCGATCTCCTTGCGCCGCCAGAGGTGGTTGCCGAGCGTCAGGCAGTCGGCGCCGGCGGCCAGCAGGCGATCGGCGAGGCGCGGCGTCAGGCCGACGCCGTCGGCGGCGTTCTCGGCGTTGACGACGACGGCGTCGAGGGCGAGCTCGGCGCGCAGCGCGGGCAGCGCCCGCTCGATCGCGTCCACCCCGGGCTTGCCGTAGACGTCGGCGAGGAAGAGCAGCCTCATGTGGCGGCCACCGCCGTCGCCGGCCGCACCTCGAGCTGGACGCGGTTGCCCCCGTCCTGGGTGTACGCCGCGATCGCCGGCTCGAGGACCGGGGTGACGTCGATGATGCGGCCGATCCGCGTCCACGCGTCGGGGCGCGTCGAGACGGGTGAGCCGACGGAGAGCTCGGGGTCCGCCTTGAGCCCGGACGCCACGACGACGACGCCGGGGTTCGCCAACGGCTCGATCGCGATCTGGTCGCCGTACTCGACGCCCTCGACGATCACCGGCGTGATCGACAGCACCTTGCCGTCCGCCGGGGCGTAGACGTCCGTGCCGACCGGCGCCCCCACGTCGACGGACGTCGGGTCGCCCTCGGCGACGTACGGCGGGCCGCCCGCGTCCGCCCCGGCGAAGCCCGACACG
This sequence comes from Gaiellales bacterium, assembly GCA_030831375.1. GTDB lineage: Bacteria > Actinomycetota > Thermoleophilia > Gaiellales > F1-60-MAGs149 > F1-60-MAGs149. Next base: position 3,700 of record JAURLF010000184.1, read on the forward strand.
ATGCGGCCCAACAGACCCTCGTCGACCGGCTCGCCGACGGGCTGGAGCGGCAGCCCGCTGGTGCCCGCCACCGGGTGGTAGAGGATCGCGGTGATGCGCGACTGCTCCACGGGGACGAAGAGGACGACGCTGCCCTGGCGCGACATCGTCTGCGGCCGCGGCGCGCCCGACGGCAGGATGCGCTCCGCGGGCGCGACGGACGGCACGAGATCGATGCCGCCGAGGCCGATCAGCTGCACCGCGCCGATCGCCAGCGACGCCACGGCCAGCGCGACCGCCACCACGATCCGGCCGCGTCCCGCCGGGCGGGCCGGGGGCATGGGCGGCGGGAGGATGATGTCGACGCCCGAGCCCGTCAGCTCGACGGTCGCGACATCGGCCTGCTCGTCGTGCACGGCCATGGGCTGAGTCTACCGCCGTGCCGCGAGCCGCTACGGCACCTGCACGGCCTCCGCCGGCACCGCCTCCGCGGGCGCGGTCTCCGCGGGCGCGGTCTCCGCCGGCGCGGTCTCGACCGGCTCGGGCGCGGTCTCCTCCTCCGGCTTCGGCTTCGGCGCCGTGAACTGGACGTCCGGCACGGTCAGGCTGGAGACGATGCGGTCGGCGAACTGCGACGTGAACGACTCCCACGCGACCGGCTGGCGCGGCGCCCGGAACTCATGCGGCGCGACGCCCTGCAGCGCGGCATCCATGAACAGGTGCCAGATGTCGGCGGGCAGGGTCGGACCGGACACGGCGCCGACGCCGGCGACGTTGTAGAGCGGCCTCGTCTCGTCCGGGAAGCCGATCCAGACGCAGGCGGCGAGATCCGGGGTGTAGCCGCAGAACCAGGCGTCCGTGTTGTCGTCCGTGGTGCCGGTCTTGCCGGCCTGCGGGCGCGCGTCCGTCGTGCGCGCGCCCGTGCCGGTGCCGGCGTACATGTTCTCGCCGAGGATCCGCGTGACCTCCGCCGCCACACCGTCCTGGATCACGCGCACCCCGCGGCTGCGGCGGCCGAGCAGCTCGTTGCCGTCCGCGTCCTCCACGGCCCGGATCGCGGTCGGCGGGTTGTAGACGCCGCCGTTGGCGAGCGTCGCGTAGGCGGTGGTCATCTCCAGCGGGGAGACGCCGCTCGAGCCGAGCGTGATCGACGGCACCGGCACGAGCTTCGAGTCGGGCACGCCGAGCCGGCGCGCCATGTCGGCGATGTTGTCGGGCCCGACGTCGATCGCGAGCTGCGCGTAGACCGTGTTGTCCGACGCGAGCGTGGCGTTCTCGAGCGTGACGCCGCCGGAGTACGACCCGCCGGCGGTGCCGACCTCCCAGACGGGCGACGCCGGGTCGGGCTGCCAGCTGAACGGCGCCGACATGTAGCGCGTCGCTCGTGGGTCGATGCCCTGCTCGACGGCCGTCGCGAGGGTGAACGTCTTGAACGTGGATCCCGGCTGGCGGCGGCCCTGCGAGGCGAGATCGAACTGGTCCTTGCGGAAGTAGCGCGTCGAGGCCATCGCCACGATCTCGCCCGTCTTCGGCCGGATCGCGACGATCGCCGCGGCGGGGTCGCCGGGCGAGCGCAGGATCGACCTCATGGCGGCGCGTGCCTGCGCCTGCAGGCGCGGGTCGAGCGTCGTCTCGATCCTGAGCCCGCCGGCGCGCACCGCGACGTCGCCGAAGTCGGGGTCGGCGGCGAGCTCCTCGGCGACGTAGCGCACGAAGAAGGACTCGCGCACCTTGCCGTAGATGCGGCCGCGCTTGAGGTCGAGCGGGGCCCGGTTCGCCTTCGCCTCCTGGGCCGCGGTGATCCGGCCCGTCTCGCGCATCGCCTGCAGCACCTGCGTGCGGCGCTCGAGCGCGGCGTCCGGGTTGGCGTACGGGTCGTAGTAGCTCGGCAGCTGCGGCAGGCCCGCGAGCAGCGCCGCCTCGGCGATCGTCAGGTCCTTCGCCTGCTTGGCGAAGTACGTCTGCGCAGCCGCCTCCACCCCGTAGGCGTTGTTGCCGTAGAAGACGGTGTTCAGGTACGCGGTCAGGATCTCGTCCTTCGTGAAGCGCTGCTCGAGCTGCAGCGCGAGCAGCGCCTCGCGCAGCTTCCGGTCGAAGGTGCGCTCCTTGACGATGTAGATCTGCGAGATCAGCTGCTGCGTGAGGGTCGAACCGCCCTGCACAACGCGGCCGGCGGCGATGTTGCGGATCGCGGCGCGCGCGATGCCGCGCGCGTCGACGCCGTCGTGGTCGTAGAAGCGGCGATCCTCGATCGCGACCGTCGCCTTCTTCATCCACGGCGAGATGGCGTCGGACGGCACGGGCTGGCGGTTCTCCTCGGACGCGAGCACGCCGAGCCCGGTGCCCTTCGCGTCGTAGACGCTCGAGTTCGCGCCGATCTGGCGGGCCTTGATCGCGTCCAGGGTCGGCAGCTCGCCCATGTAGCGGGCCGCCCCGAACAGGAGCAGCCCCGTGCCGACGGCCGTCACGAGCGCGAGGACCAGGAACGTCGTCGCGAACGCGCCGCGCCGGCCCGTCGTGCGCCGCTGGCGGCGAGACCGACGGCGGCGCGAGGTCCCCTTGGCGATTCCCTCAGGCACGGCGCGGCCCCTCTGCTCCATGCGCTCTGATCATCGCTCGTTCCACGCTATCACCGGGTTCCCGGCCGGGGACGGTACCTGTGCGCCGGGCCGCTGCGATCGGGGTTTCCACGTCCGCGCACCATGCCGGCTACCCGTTCGCGCCGGCCCGTGGCGGTCCTGCCCCTCCACCCCGGTACGATGGGCGGCGTGCGCCGCCTCGGCCTGCCCGCCGTTCTCCTCGCGCTCGCGCTCGTCCTGACGGGCTGCGGGTTGAAGGCCGAGCCGACCGGCGGCGAGGCCGCGTTCCCGTCCCAGGCTGTCGACGCCGCCGGCGCCGCGGTGTCCCTGGCGGCCGCTCCCGATCGCATCGTCGTGCTCGATCCCGGCGCCGGCGCCGTCCTGCGGGGCATCGGCTTGGAGAGCGCGGTGGTCGACGCCTCCCCCGGTGACGCCGCGGCGCTCGCGGCCGATCCCGCGACCGACCTCGTCGTGGTGCCGCTGGCCCTGCCGGAGTCCTCGGCGGCACGCATCGCCGCCGCCACGGACGCCGCCGTCTACCGCTACGGCGCGGCGCCCCTCGATACGGCGCCGACGGCGATCACGCAGCTCGGGCTGGCCGTCGGCCGCGGCCCGCAGGCCGCCGCGGTCGCGCGCTCCGTCGCCGACGGGCTCGCCGCGCTCGCGGCGCGGATGGCGGGCGAGGCGCCGGTGCGCACCCTGGTGCAGGGCCCTGGCGTCGTGGCGTACGGGCCGCAGACGCCGCTCGGGCAGGCCGTGGCGCTGGCCGGCGGCGCGAACGTCTTCCCGGCGGACGCGGCCTGGTCGCCGGACACGGTCCGCGCCCTCGACGTCGACGCGTGGGTGTCGGCCGACCCGGGGGGCTCGTCCCTCGCCGCCCTGGCCGGCATCGAGGAGCTCGCCGCCGTCCCCGCGATTCGCGACGGACGCGTGATCGAGGCCCCGCGCGACGGCTATCCCGTCGACGCCGCGCTGCCGCGGGCGCTCGAGGGCCTCGCCGAGCGGCTGCGCGCGCAGCCCGGGGCGTCGTGAGCGAGGCGCGCCAACCCCTGCGCGGGCCGGTCCTGTGGGCGCTGGTCGCGCTGCCGATCGTGCTGCAGCTCGCCGTCACCACGCTCGGCATCGCCCTCGTCGGCTCGCTCGTCGACGTGCCGCGGCGGATGGTGTTCTTCAACCTGCCCCAGCAGGCGGTCGTGGTCACGGCGTACATCGCGTTCGGGGCGGCGACGCTGCTCGTCGCCCGCCGCCTCGGATCCGTACGGGAGATCCTGGCGATGCGCCGCACCCCGCTCAGGCCCGCGATCGCCCTGACCGTGCTCGGCCTGCTCGCCGGCCTCGCGATCTCCGCCCTGCTGGAGCCGATATTCCACGGCGCCGAGTCGCAGAACCTCGACCCGGGCCCGTTCCCCGGCACCGCCGCCGCCCTCGTCGCCGCCGCCCTGGCCACGCTCAGCGTCGTGGTCGGGGCATCCGTCACCGAGGAGCTCTACTTCCGCGGCCTCCTGCAAGGCCAGCTCGCGATCCGCTTCGCGCGCGCCGCGGCCGTGGTGGGCTCCGCCGGCGCGTTCGGGCTCGTGCACTTCCAGCCCGACGCCTTCCCCACCCTCTTCGCCCTCGGCCTGATCCTCGGGCTCCTGCGGCTGCGCACCGGCTCGATCTGGCCGCCGATCGCGCTGCACGCGGCGAACAACGGCCTCGCCTTCGCCTACCTGCTGGCCACCTAGGCGCCGCTCCTCCGGTATGGTCCGCGCGTCCAGCCCGGAGGAAGTGGCGTGTCCGACCAGTCCAGCGACCCGATCGTCGAGCAGTTCCGCAATCAGATCACCGATACGGACCTCGCGATCCTCGAGGCGCTCAACAAGCGCATCGCCACGGTGCGCAAGCTGCACGACTACAAGGCCGAGAGGGGCTACGACGCCGTCGACCCGGCGCGCGAGGACTGGCTGACCCAGTACCTGCAGCGCTGCAACAAGGGCCCGCTGTCGAACGACGAGGTCGCGGTCCTGTGGCGCTCGATCATCGACGCGACGCTGCGCGAGGTCGCGCGGCTGCGCGGCGCCTGATCAGCCGTCGTCGCCGAACTCCTCCGGCCGCACCTCGTCCAGGAACTGCTTGAAGTCCTCGACGAGCTGCTCCGGGTCGGCCTGCACCGACGCGGCCTCCTCGTCCTCCATCTGGATCGCGCTCTCCGTGATCACGTCGTCCGCGGCGTAGATCGGCGCCTTCGCGCGCAGCGCCAGGGCGATCGCGTCGGAGGGCCGGGCGTCGAGCTCGACCTCCTCGCCGCCACGGCGCAGCACGATGCGGGCGTAGAAGGTGCTGTCGCGCATCTCGACCACGCTGATCCGCACCACCTCCGCGTCGAGCTCGCCGAGCACGGTGGAGAAGAGGTCGTGCGTCATCGGCCGCGGCGTGTCCGAGTCCTGCAGCTTCGCGAGGATGGCGGAGGCCTCGGGATGGCCGATCCAGATCGGCAGGAAGCGGTTGCCCATCGCCGTCTTCAGGAGCACGATCGGCTGCTTGCCGACCATGTCGAAGGACACCCCGTAGACGACCATCTCCTGCATGCGACTGAGTCTACCGGCGGTCGCGCCGCCGGCGGGCGCGGAACGACCCGCGCGTCAGCTTCGCCGCAGCGCGATGACGGCGTTCTGCCCGCCGAAGCCGAAGGCGTCGACCATCACCCCGGGCTGCTCGAGCGGCGCGGCGGCGCCGCGCACGAGGTCGATGTCGCAGGCAGGATCGGGGTTGTCGAGGTTCATCACCGGGGGCACCTCGCCGCGGTCGGCGACCAGCGCGCCGATCGCCACGCTGAAGGCGCCCGCGGCGCCGAGGCCGTGGCCGAGCACCGCCTTGGGCGCCGTCACCTTCGGGGTGCGCCCGTCGACGGCGAGGACGCGGCGCAGGGCGGCCGCCTCACTGGCGTCGTTCAACGCGGTGCCCGTGCCGTGCGCGATCACGGCGCCGATCTCGGCGGCCGCCATGCCCGAGCGCTCGAGCGCGCCGCGCAGGGCGAGCTCGGCGCCGGCGCCGTCGGGATCGGGCGCGGTCACGTGATACGCGTCGCAGGTGACGGCCACGCCGGCGATCTCGGCGTAGACGTGGGCACCGCGCGCCTGCGCGGCGTCGAGGGGCTCCAGCACGAGCATCGCCGCGCCCTCCGCCGGGATGAAGCCGGTTCGATCGCGGTCGAACGGCCGCGAGAGGGTGCTGGGCTCACCCTCCGCGGTCGAGAGCGCGCCCGCGTTGGCGAGGCTCGACATCAGGTACGGCGTCAGCGCGGCGTCCGAGGCGCCGGCGAGCATCAGGTCGACGTCGCCGCGCTGCAGCGTGTGGAAGCCCTCGGCGACGGCGATCGTGCCGGCCGCGCATGCCCCCACCCCGGCCGTGACCGGCCCCGTCACGCCGTACTTGATCGCGGCGTTGGCCGCCGCCATGTTGCCCGACACGAGCGGCACGTACAGCGGCCCCATGCGGCTCGGGTCGGACTGCCGGCGGAGGACCTCCTCGTCGCCCTCGGGGATGCCGCCCGCGCCCGTGTGGATCGTGATCCCGGTGCGCGGTCCGCCGATGCCCGCGAGGCCCGCGTCGGCCAGGGCGAGGTCGGCGGCGACGAGCGCGAACTGCGCGAAACGGCCCATCCGCCGAGCGGCGCGCTTCTCGATGTAGGGCGACAGGTCGAAGTCGGCGATCGGCGCGGCGTGCCGGGCCGGCAGCCCCTCGTACTGCTCACCCTCGAGGCGCACGACGCCGGAGCGGTGCTCCATCAGGGACGACCAGAGCGCCTCGTGGCCGTTGCCGGTCGGGCCGACGATGCCGATTCCGGTGATGGCGACGGTGCGGGGCGCGGTCATGGGTGCAGTCTGGCGGACGGGCCGGCCCCGTGGCCGGCGGCCGGCGCCCCGAGTGGGCGATCCTGGATTCGAACCAGGGACCTCCTCCTTATCAGAGAGGCGCTCTAACCGACTGAGCTAATCGCCCGACGCGCGGGATCCTATACGAGGCCGGGGCTATCCGGCGATGGTCACCGTGCCGCTGACGACGCGCTCGCTGAACCCGTCCGGGCGGGCCCGCACCGTCAGCCGGTACGTCCCGGGGAACGGCAGCATCCCCCGGGCGCGCCCCGCGCGGAACGTCCACGTGAGGGGCGCGTCGAGCGCGGAATGCCGCCACTCCGCGGTTCCCTCCCGCAGCCCGCCCCACAGGGACAGGGTGCGCACCCCGACCTTGGCCCCGGACAGACGCAGGCGCTGCCCCGACAGCGTGACCGCGGTGGCCTTGGCGGCCGGCGTGCGGCTGCGCACGGAGAACGCCACGGCGCGGCGGATCGCGTGCCCGTCCGCGCTGGTGACGACGTAGGCGTACGCGTAGCGACCCGGGCCGAGCGTGCCACGCACCGGCGCGGTCAGCACGCGGCCCGTGAGGCGCGCGGCACCGGCACGCCGGTGCCCGGCGGCGTCGACGACGCGCAGGGCGCCCGCCCCCGCCGTCACACGCCCGCCGAAGGCGACGCGGATCACGGGCGGGGACTCGATCAGGTTGACGTCCGGCGCGGGCGAGAGGCTGCCCGTGGAGGTGTGGCCGTGGGCGGCCCCCGGAGGCGCGATCAGCAACACGAGGAGGGCCACGACGGCACGGCGCATCCCGCTGATCCTACGATCCCCGCGGCCGGGTCGAGGGGGTGCCCCCGGCCCAGCCATGTTGCAAATGCCACGAACTAGGCGGCGCGGTCGTGGCGCTCCGCCGCTCCCTCGAGCGCGGCCAGCCGCGCCACGAGGTCCTCGAGCTGCTCGCGCGAGCGGATCCGGATCTCGAGTCTGCAGCCGTCCCGGGTCGGGGTCACGCGGCCGACCATCCCGAGCGAGCGGAAGCAGGAGTCGGTCGCGGCGGCGGCGAGGTCGTGGTCGAACCAGCCGGCCGACGCGCCCCGCACCGCGCGGGGCGCACGGCGCGCCGCCGGCGCGGTCCGCGCGAGCGCCTCGACCTGGCGCACGGACAGGCCATCAGCGACGGCGCGCCTGGCGAGCTGGCGGCGACGCTCGTGGTCGGGCTCCTGCAGGATCGCGCGGCCGTGCCCCTCCGACAGCGTCCCCGCGGCGACGAGGTCGAGCACGTCGTCAGGCAGCTCGAGCAGGCGCAGCGCGTTCGCGATCGCCGGGCGGCTGCGGCCGACGCGGTCGGCGACCTCGGTCGGGGTCAGGTCGAGCTCGTCGATCAGCGCGGCGTAGCCGCGCGCCGTCTCGACCGGGTTGAGGTCCTCGCGCACGACGTTCTCGACGAGGGCGAGGATCAGCGTCTGACGCTCGTCGGCGCGGCGCACGATCGCCGGCACGGTCTTCAGGCCGGCCTGGCGAGCGGCCCGCCAGCGGCGCTCGCCGGC
>JAURLF010000185.1 GCA_030831375.1 Gaiellales bacterium
CGCCGTCCGCCGGCCGTCGAGCGGCGAGCGCGATCGTCGGCGCGGCGACGGGGTCGCGCAGGCGGATCAGCATCAGGTCGTTGCGCGGTGCCCCGGGGACCGCCATCCGGTAGTCGGGATGCCGCTGGACCCGGACGACCTCGCTGACGGCCGTCGCCACGCGCAGATCGGTCTGTCCGACCACGACGCGGATCGCGCTCGGCGCGTAGATGCGGCAGTGGCCGGCGGTCAGGACCCATTGCGGCTGGACGAGCGAGCCGCCGCAGAACTGGGACCCGTAGTCGGTGGTGAGCGCGACGGTGAAGCCCCAGCCGTCCGCGACGGCCGGCTCGCCGCCGATCACCCGCGGCATGGGCGCCGCACCCGCGGGCGCCGCCGTCCCGAGGGCGCCCGCGAGCAGCGCGAGGAGGACGGCCGGGCGGCGCACGGCTCCCAGCCTACCCCTCAGACGGCGAGGCGCCTGCGGGTTTCCGCCACGTCCGCGGCGATCTGCGCGATCAGCGCGTCGAGGCCGGTGTAGGTCTCCTGGACGCGGAGCATCGAGACGAGCTCGAGCCGCAGGGGCGTCCCGTACAGCTCGTCGCCCGCGTAGTCGAGCAGGTGCGCCTCGATGCGGAGGTCGTCGACGTCGCCGAAGTGCGGGTTGCGCCCGACGCTGATCGCGGCGGGATGGCGGGTCTCGCCCGGCGGCAGCACGGCCCAGCCGGCGTAGACGCCCTCCGCGGGCAGCTGCTGCCCGGGAACCACGCCGAGGTTCGCGGTCGGGTAGCCGATCTCGCGGCCGCGCTTGTCGCCGTGCTGCACGGTTCCCTCGACGCTCGGCGGCCGGCCGAGCAGCTCGGCGGCCTCGGCGACGCGCCCCTCGGCGATCAGGCCGCGGATCCGCGACGAGGAGATGCGCTCGCCGTCCGCGCCGAGGAGCTCGACCGCCTCGACCTCGAAGCCGCGCTGCGCGCCGAGGCGCTCGAGCAGCGCCACGTCGCCGGCGCGGTCGGATCCGAAGCGGAAGTCGCGGCCGACGGCGATCGCCACCGCGCCGAGCCGTTCGACGATGACCTCGTCGACGAAGCGCTCGGCGCTGAGGGCGGCGAGGTTCCGGTCGAAGCGCAGGAGCGCGACCTCGTCGGCCCCCGCGTCGAGCAGGAGGCGCGTCCGCAGCGAGACGCCCGCGAGGGTGTTCGGCGGGGTACCGGGCCGGAGCACGGTCACGGGCCGCGGATGGAAGCTCGCGGCGCAGGCGCGCGCGTCGAGCCTCGCGGCCGCGGCGATCGCGGCCCGGACCACGGCGCGATGGCCGAGATGGACGCCATCGAAGGTCCCGAGCGCGACGGAGCGCCGACCCGGCGGGATGTCGCCGAGGCCCTGGAAGATGGTGCGCTCGGTCACGCCGCCCCCAGCACGATCCGCGGTCGGGCGCGCTCGCCGTCGGCGTCGGCCACGGCGACCAGCGCCCCGTCCGGGCCGATCAGCGCGACCTCGCCGGTCTCGGCGCAGGGCACGCCGCGCCCGTGGCCGGCGGCGCGCACGCCGTCGCCGTCGAGCGGGACCTGCGGCAGGCCGGCCGTGATCGCCGCCGCCGGCCGCCAGGCGAGGGCGCGGGGCGCGGCTGCGCCGACGGCGGCGGGGCCGGCGGCGTCCTCGACCCGCCAGGGGCCGATCCGCGTGCGCCGCAGCGCCGTCAGGTGGGCGCCGCTGCCGAGCGCGTCACCGAGGTCTCGGGCGAGACTGCGCACGTAGGTGCCGGTCGAGCACGAGACCGCCAGCTCCGCGGTCTGCCGCTCGGGGTCGAAGCGCGTGAGGTCGAGGCGGTGGATCGTCACGGTGCGTGCGGGCACGGTAACGGTCTCCCCGCGCCGGAACCGCCGGTACGCGCGCTCCCCGTCCACGTGGACGGCGCTCGCCGCCGGGGGCACCTGCCGGATCTCACCGGTCAGACCCGGCAGGGCCGCGCGCACGGACGCCTCGTCGGTGCTCGCCCCGGTCTCCTCGAGCTCGCCCTCGGGGTCGTCGGTCGTGGAACGGGCTCCGAACCGGATCTCGGCCACGTACTCCTTGTCGAGGCCGTGAAGATGGTCGACGAGGCGCGTGGCGCGCCCCGTCAGCACCAGGAGCAGGCCGGTGGCGAACGGGTCGAGCGTGCCGGCGTGCCCGAGCTTGCGACCGTACGGACCACGCAGCGGCTGGAGCGCCTTGAAGCTGCTGATGCCGGCGGGCTTGTCGACGAGCACGAGCCCGGCGGGCGCCGGCTCAGGCACCGCCGAGCTCCCGCTCCACGAACGCGATCGCCTCGTCGGCGGTCCCCTCGATCGCGAAGCCGGCCGCCATGGCGTGCCCGCCGCCGCCGCCGGCGTGGGCGATCCGCGAGACGTCGACCGCGGGGTCGGCGCTGCGCAACGAGCACTTCTGCACGCGGCCCCCGCCGGCGCGCGGCTCGCGCACGAGCAGTGCGACCTCGACGCCGCGGATCGCGCGCAGGTGGTCGATGGCGCCCTCGGAGTCGGCCTCGTCCGCCCCGGTCTCGTCGAGATCGGCGATGGTCAGCCAGGTGGCGGCGAGGCGGCCGCCGAGCCGCAGCTCGAGGCGGCTCAGGGCGCGGCCGAGGAGCAGTGCGCGTGCCGCGGGGCGCCCCTCGTAGAGGCGCCGGAAGACAATGTCGACCTCGACGCCGCGCTC
>JAURLF010000186.1 GCA_030831375.1 Gaiellales bacterium
CCGTGCCCCTCCGCGGCGCCCTCGAGCAGGCCCGGCACGTCCATCACCGTGATCTGGCGGTCGACGGCGAGGTCGACGACGCCGAGCACCGGCTCGATCGTCGTGAACGGGTAGTCGGCCACCTTCGGGCGCGCGTTCGAGAGCCGGCGCAGGAGCGACGACTTGCCGACGTTCGGGAAGCCGAGCAGCGCCGCGTCGGCGAGCAGCTTGAGGTGCAGCTCGAGCGTCAGCTCCTCGCCGAGGGCGCCGAGCTCGGCGGTGCGCGGCGCCTGGCGCACGGCCGTGCGGAAGCGCCGGTTGCCGGCCCCGCCGCGGCCGCCCTCGGCCACGACGGCGCGCGCGCCGGGGCGCGCCAGGTCGACCACGAGCACGCCGTCCTCGTCGAGCACCTGCGTGCCGACGGGCACCGGCACGACGACATCCCCGCCGGTCGCACCGGTGCGGTTCGAGCCCTCGCCGCCGCGCCCGTCCTCCGCGCGCACGTGGGGGTGGTGGCGCACCTGCGTCAGGTCGCGCAAGGCGGCGTCGGCGACGAGCACGACGCTGCCGCCGTCGCCGCCGTCACCGCCGGACGGGCCGCCGCGCGGCACGTACTTCTCGCGGCGGAACGCCACGGAGCCGTCGCCGCCGCGCCCGGCGCGGGCGTGGATGGTCGCGCGGTCGGAGAACACGGGGGGAGCCCCCCTCCGGCTAGTCCCCGGCCGGGATGACCGACACGAAGCGCTTGCCGCGGCGCTGGCCGAACTCGACCGTGCCGTCGACGGTGGCGAAGATCGTGTGGTCGACGCCGAGGCCGGTGCCGGCGCCCGGGTTGAAGCGGGTGCCGCGCTGGCGCACGATGATGCCGCCCGCGCGGATGTCCTGACCGGCGAAGACCTTCACACCGAGCCGCTTCGACTGGGAGTCGCGGCCGTTCTTGGAGGAGCCGAGGCCCTTCTTGTGCGCCATCTCAGTCCTCCGTCTTCTTCTCGGCGGGCTTCTTCGCGGCCGGCTTGCGCGCGGCGGCGGGCTTCTTCGCAGCGGCCGGCTTCTTCTCCGCGGCGGCCTTCTCGGCCGGCGCCTTCTCGGCCGCCTTGGCGGTGCCGCCGAGGGCGATCGACTCGACCTCGATCACGGACTGGCGGGCGCGGAAGCCCATCCGCCGCGACGAGCTCTTCTTCGCGCGGTACGTACGGATGTTGATCTTCGGGCCGAGCGTGTGCTCCTTGACCCGCACCGACACCTTCACCGGCTTCAGCTCCGCCTCGGTGGCGAGCGTCTTCGCGCCGTCGGAGGCGAGGACGACCGCGGGCGCCAGCGTGCCGCCCTCGTCGACCGCGAGGCGGTCGACGACGAGGCGCTCACCCTTGGTGACGCGGTACTGCTTTCCTCCGAGCGAGATGACTGCGAACATGCGGATTCAGTGGTCGGGCCGCCGGGGTCGACGACGGGCGGGACCGTAGCAGAGCCGCGCGGCGCGCCGCTCCGCCTCCCGGCTACTCCTTGCCGAGGATCCGGCCGAGCAGGCCGCCCTTCTTCTTCGCGGGGGCCTTCTTCGGCGTCGCCTTCGGGGTCGCCTCGGGCGCCGCCGGGGCGGCGGCCTCCGGGGCGGCCGCGCGGTCGCCGCCGCTGCGTGGCGCACGCGAGCGCGAGCGCGAGCGCGGACGCGCCGGCTTCGGCTCGCCGTCCGGTGCCGCGCCGTTCGCGGCGGTGGCGGGCGCCTCCGCGTCGGCGCCGTCCGCCGCCGCATCCTGCGTGCCGGTGCGCGCGCGGCCCTTGCCGCCGCGGCGGCCGCGGCGGCGGCGCTTCGGCTTCGCCGCGCCCTCGCCCGCCTCGCCCGCCTCGCCCTGGGCGCCCTCGGGGGCCTCCGGCTCCAGCGGCTTGTCGAGCGGCTCGACCTCCTCGCCGATCCGCGCCGTCACGTCCACGTCGGGCGACTCGATCGTCTTCGCGGGGGTGCGGCTGCGCTTGCCCTTGCGCTTGCGCTGCTCGAGGTCGATGCGCTCGCCGACCATCCGGGGCGGCTCGTGCACGTCGCTCTTCGGATCCGTCATCCGGATCATCTCCTCCTCGGAGATGGCGGTGGCGGACAGCAGCACGGCGTGGCCCTCGAGCCGGCCGACGCGCTCCACCTTGACGGTGTGGCGCTCGCCCAGGTACGGGCCGGCGCCGGCCACGACGAGCCGGTAGCCGCCCTCCAGCAGGGCGACGGCGTCGGCGGCCTGGTACATGTGCGGCTCGGTGAGGTCGACCTCGATCTCCTGGCCGACCTCGACCGGGATCGCGTCCTCGAGGATCTCCTTGACCGAGCCGTGCTTGAGCGACTCGCAGCGCTCGCGCGGCACGTCGTCGCGCGCGACGATCGAGAAGTGCTTGCCCGTCTCGCGCTCGAGCTCCTCGAGGCGGCGGCCACCCGGGCCGAGCATGCGCGCCGCGACCGCGCTGTTCGCCTCGACGAGGAACGCCTCCGAGCCCGTCGTCTGCGCCCAGCGGCGGAGCATGCGCAGGTTGTCGAGGGCGAGCGTCTCGTCGGAAAGGACGCGGCCCTCGCCCGCGCAGCACGGGCACTCGGAGGTCATGATCTCGCGCACGCCGTCGGTGACGTTCTGGCGCGTCATCTCGACGAGGCCGAGCGGGCTGATGGAGACGAGGTAGACCTTGGAGCGGTCCTTCGCGAGCTCCTCCTTGAGCGCGTCGATGACGGCATCGCGGTTCGTCTTCGACTCCATGTCGACGAAGTCGATGACGATGATGCCGCCGAGGTCGCGCAGCCTGAGCTGGCGCACGACCTCGCGGGCCGCCTCGAGGTTGTTGTGCACGATCGTGTCCTCGAGCCGCCCCTTGCCGACGAAGCGACCCGTGTTGACGTCGACGATCGTGAAGGCCTCGGCGTAGTCGAACAGGAGGTAGCCGCCGGACGGCAGGTCGACGCGGCGCTTGAGGGTCGACTCGATCGCCGAGTCGACGCCGTAGCGGCGCAGCAGCTCCGTCTGGGCGGTGTGCCGGTGGACCTTCGCGACGAGCTCGGGGCTGCGCTCCTGCACGTACGAGACGATCGCGTCGTAGGTCGCCTGGTCGTCGACGATCAGCTCGTCGACGTCGGCGCGGAAGTCGTCGCGGACGAGGCTCAGCGCGATGTCGGCCTCGGCGTGGATCAAGGACGGCGCGGACGCGGTCTTGACGCGGTCGAGGATGCCCTCCCACTGGTCCTCGAGCAGGTCCAGGTCGCGCTGGAGCTCCGTGAGCTCGGCGCCCTTGGCGGCGGTGCGCACGATCAGGCCGCCGCCGAGGCGCGGCTCGAGCTGCTTGACGAGGTCGCGCAGACGGTCGCGCTCGCCGTCGGGCAGGCGCTTCGAGACGCCGCCGCCCTCGCCGTCGGGCACGTACACGAGGAAGCGGCCCGCGAGAGACACGTCCATCGTGACGCGCGCGCCCTTCGTCTTCATCGGGTCCTTCGTGACCTGCACGAGCAGCGCCTGGCCGCCCTTGACGAGGTCCTGGATCCGCTTCGACCGGCGCGCGCGCTGGTCGAGCCCGGCGACGCGGATCTCCGCGACGTGCAGGAACGCGTTCTTGTCGAGGCCGGCGTCGAGGAACGCGGCCTCCATGCCCGGCAGGACGGCGTCGACCTTGGCCAGGTAGATGTTGCCGAGGAGCGACTTGCGCTCCTCCCGCTCGATGTACGTCTCGACGACGCGCTCATCCTCGATGAGCGCGGCCTTCGTCTCGTACGGGTCGGCGGAGATCAGGATCTTCTTCATGGGGTCTCCACGGCCCCCACGCGCGCCCCGCGGGGCGCGGTGTGGACCGCCAGTCGGGTGATGGCCGCCCGCCCGAGGCCGCCGTCGGCGCGCTGGTCGAGCGCGCGGGCGACCTCGTCGGGCTTGGCCGAGCCATCCTCCAGGATGGCGATGCGGACATGGACTGCCCCGTCCTCGCAGACGGGGTCGGGCGCGAAGCGGCGGACATCGATCCGCCGGCGGCCCTTCGGGCTGGAGCGCTCGACGACGAGCTCGTCGGCGCCCCGGTAGGACGCGCAGGCCGCCTCGACGGCCGCCGCGGGGGCGGCGAAGGCGAGGCGGTAGGTGGCGCCCGTGACGTCGGCCTTCGGGCCGGCCGGAGCGCACGTGAGGGGCACGACGCCGCGCGGGCAGGTGGCGACGAGCCGCGCGAGAACGTCGGCCGGGTCGTGGTCGTCGCCGACGAGCTCGACGGACAGGTGCTCGTCCTCGGAGGCGACGCCGACGCCGCGGGCGAGCGCGAGCGAGATCACCGGCTTCGGTCGCATGCCCTGCGACAGCGCAACCTCGAAGCCGGCGCGGCGCAGCGCCGCGAGCAGCACGTCGACCATCTCGAGGTGGCTGAGGAAGCGCGCGCGCTCGCGCACCGCCAGACGCAGATCCAGCCTCAACGCGGTCGTTTCCCGCGGACGTGCGGCATCAGGCCTCCACCAGGCGGTTGCGCACGGGGCCGACGCAGGCGCCGCAATCGGTGCAGCCATCCCATCGGCAGTCCCCCGTCGCCCGCTCGGCGCGGCTCCGGTACCACTCGTCCAGCAGGAACTCCTTGCTCACGCCGCTGCGCACGTGGTCCCACGGCAGCGGGTCGAGGGGGTCGCGCTCGCGCGTCGCCTCCGCCTCGAGGTCGCGGCCGGCGGCGCGGAAGGCGTCCCGCCAGGCGTCCTCGCGGTGGTGCTCCGTCCAGGCGTCGAAGCGCGCCCCCGCGCGCCACGCCGCCTCGAGCACGTCCCCGGTGATCGCGTCCCCACGGCCGATCGCGCCCTCCAGCATGGAGGTGCGGACGTCGTGGAGCGACAGCTTCAGCTGGCGGCCCCGGAGCGCGCGGCGCAGGTAGTCCTGCTTCACGCGCAGCTGCTCGGGCGGGGCCATGCCGTCCCACTGGAACGGCGTGTGCGGCTTCGGGACGAAGTTGGACGCGGACACGTGGACCGTGAAGCGGCCGTTGTCGCCGTGGTGGCGGCGGCCGATCTCGCGCGCCCGGAAGCCGAGGTCGACGATCCCCTGGACCTCCTCGAAGGTCTCGAGAGGGAGGCCGATCATGAAGTACATCTTCAGGCTCGTGTAGCCCGCCCCGAAGGCGGCATCGATCGCCCGCTCGATCATCTCGTCGGTGATCGTCTTGCAGATGATGTCGCGCATCCGCTGCGTCGCCGCCTCCGGCGCCAGCGTGATCGAGCGCTGGCGGCTGTTCGCCGCCGCCGACAGCGCCACCGGCCCGGTGTCGACGCGGTTCGACGGCAAGGACAGGTGCAGGTCCGGCTTGGCCGCCTTGATCTCGCGGATCGCCCGCTCGACGCCCGAGTAGTCGCTGGTGGCGAGGCTGGTCAGGGACAGCTCGTCGTAGCCGGTGCAGCCGAGCTGCTCGAGGCCGGCCCGCACGACGTCCTCGACGGGCCGCTCCCGCACCGGCCGGTACCAGGTGCCGGCGTGGCAGAAGCGGCAGCCGCGCGTGCAGCCCCGCATCACCTCGACGGAGGCCCGCGAGAAGATCGCGCTCGCGTACGGGACCACCGGCCGCGTCGGCGCCGTGTCGATCGCGAAGTCCGCGAAGATCGCCCGCTCCACGGGCTCCTCGCCGCGCTCGGGCAGGTACAGAAACGGCAGCTCGGCGAGCCGGCGCAGGCGCTCCGCCCGGTCCGGCGTCGCCTCGAGGATGGCCACGATGCGCTCCATCCCCTCCTCCGCCTCGCCCATGAAGAACGCGTCCACGAAGCGGGCCAGCGGCATCGGGTTCGACGCGCTCGGGCCGCCCGCGAGCACGATCGGGTCGCCCTGGCCGCGCGCCGCGGCGTGCAGCGGGATGCCGGCGAGGTCGATCAGCTCGAGCACGTTCGAGTACGTCAGCTCGGCCTGCAGCGTGACGCCGAGCAGGTCGCAGTCGCGGACGGGCCGCCAGGTCTCGAGCGTGAACAGCGGAACCCCCTCGCGGCGCATGGCGTCGGCCATGTCCGGCCACGGGCAGTAGACGCGCTCGGCGGCCGCCGCCGTACGGTCGTTCACGAGGCCGTAGAGGATCTGCAGGGCCTGGTTCGAGATGCCGACCTCGTACGCGTCGGGGTAGGCCAGCGCGACGCGGACGCCCGCGTCCGGCTTGACCGCCTCGTTCACCTCGCCGCCGATGTAGCGGGACGGCTTCTCGACGGAGCCGAGCAGATCCTCGATCCGGGCCTGGAGGTCGTGCTGCTCCACGAACGGCATTCTACCCGGCCACGGCGCCCGAGCCGTCAGGCCGCCTCGGGCGGCGCCCCGTCGGGGTCGCCGCGGCCCGCGCCGCGCCGGCCCGTCCAGACGGGGTCGAGCGCGTCGCGCGGCAGGGCGCGCGCGCCGACGGCGAGCGCGAGGCCGACCGCGACGAGGTTCGTGATGGTGTTCGAGCCGCCGTACGTCATGAAGGGCAACGGGATGCCGGTGGTCGGGGCGATCCCCAGCACCATCCCGATGTTGATCGCGATCTGCGTCAGCAGCATCCCGAACACGCCGGCCGCCATGAACGACTCCTCGAGCGTGCGGGCGCGCGGCACGATCCGGCCGATCCGCCACAGCACGAGCAGGTACAGGACGAGCGCGATCCCGGCTCCGGCGAAGCCGCGGTCCTCGGCGACGACGGCGAACACGAAGTCGGTGTGGTGCTCGGGCAGGAACGACCCGGCGGTCTGACTGACGCCCTCGCCGCGCCCCGTCAGCCCGCCGGAGCCGATCGCGATCCGCGCCTGCTGCGCCTGGTAGACGGCCGGGCTGTTGCCGTCCGGGTTCAGGAACGCGACGATGCGCTCGGCCTGGTACGGGCGCAGGAGCGGCAGGCCGATCGACGGGAGGATCCCGAGCACGACCACGACGACGCCGGCCCCGAGCGCGCCGATCACCGCCAGCATGCGCCCGGGCAGGCCCGCGACGACGAGCAGGGTCAGGCCGATCGCGACGTAGATGATCGCCGTGCCGAGGTCGGGCTGGATGAAGACCAGCGCGAACGGCGGCAGCAGGACGAGCGCGACGCGCAGCACCATCGGCCAGCCGCGGATCCCGCGTCGCACGCAGTCGGCGAGGATCAAGGACAGGCAGACGATTATCGCGACCTTGCCGATCTCCGACGGCTGCAGCGTGAAGAAGGGCAGCGGGATCCAGGCCTGGATCCCGCGCGCAGCCGCGAACCCGAGGACAACGATCAAGAGGCCGATCGTGCCGCCGTAGATGAACCAGAACAGGCGCCGGTACACGCGCGGATCGATCGCCAGCGTGACGGCGGCGAGGACCAGGCCGAGCGCGATGTAGACGATGTGGCGGCGCACGAAGTAGCCGGGGTCGCCGAGGAAGTCGGACACGGTGACGGCGCGCACGGCGCGCTCGCCGAGCACGAGCAGGATCAGGACGGCGGCGACGAGCAGCCAGTCAACGCGGCGCAGGAGGTCGCGGCTGATCATCCGCCGCCCTCCTGCACGTCCCGGGCCGGGTCGCGCCCGAGCGTCGGGCCGTCGTAGACGCCGGCCTCCTCGGCCGCCATGATCTGCGCGATCGTCGGCTCCTCGACGCCGAACGCGCGCGCCATCACCTGCCGCACGGCGGGCGCGGCGGTCTCGCCGCCGAAGCCGCCCTGCTCGATCACGCAGACGACGACCAGCTCGGGGTCGGAGGCCGGCGCGTAGCCCGCGAACCACGCGTAGTCGCGCTTGCCGAGCTTCTCCGCGGTGCCCGTCTTGCCGGCGGTCGGGATCGGGAAGCCGGCGAAGGCGGTGTACGCGGTGCCGTCGGGGTCCTGCACGGCACCTTCGAGGCCGCGCTTGATCGCGGCCATGACGTACGGGTCGACGGGGACGCGCTCGCCGGGCGCCGCCTCGAAGGTCTCGCGGACGGTGCCGTCCTGGCCGACGACGCTGGCGCCGACGTACGGCGTCACGAGGGTGCCGCCGTTCGCGAGCAGGGCGTACAGGCGCGCGATCTGCAGCGGCGTCACCTCGACGTCGCCCTGGCCGATCGACTGCAGCACGGCGTCGCCCGACGTCCAGCGGTTCTGGATGCGGTCGTCACCGAAGCGGCGGCGCTTGTACTCGGCGTCGGGGACGCGCCCGCCGGCGTCGCCGCCGATGTCGATTCCGGTCTGGGCGCCCATCCCGAGCCGCTTCGCCCACAAGGGCTGCGGCTCGAACCGGCCGTTGCGCGGCGTGGCGTCGTAGAGCCGACGGCCGAGCTCGTAGAAGTAGGTGTCGCACGACGTCATCATGGCCGTCACGAGGTCCATCGGCTCGTCGACGTCGGATTCGAAGTTGCGGTAGCGCTGCCCGTCGATCTCCAGATACGGCGAGCACTGGATGACGGCGTTCGGCTGGGCCTGACGGGCCTGGATCGCGGCGATCGCGGTCACGGGCTTCCACGTCGACCCCGCCGGGTACAGGCCCGTCATGGCCCGGTCGAGCAGCGGCGACCCCGTCGCGTCGGCGGCGAGTCGGCGCCAATACTCCTGCCCGTCAGGACCGGCGAGGCGCGCCGGGTCGAAACCCGGGTAGGAGGCGATCGCGCGGATCGCGCCGGTGCGCGGGTCCATCGCCACGATCGCACCCGAGTCCGCGGCCGGGTGGCCGTGCGCCTGCGCGTACGCGATCGCGTCGCGCAGCGAGGACTCGGCGGAGGCCTGCATGCCGACGTCGATCGTCAGACGCACGTTGTCGCCCGGCTTCGCGGCCTGCGAGCGCACGATCGGGCCGACCGGGTCGCCGAAGGCGTTCACGCGCCGCTCGAGCGAACCGTTCGTGCCGCGCAGGTAGCGGTCGAAGGCGCGCTCGACGCCGCGCTGGCCGACGACGTCGCCTGGCTCCGCATCGCGGTACGTGACCTGGTCTTGGAGCTGTGCAGGCGACACCTCGGCCAGCTCGCCCCACAGGTGCGGTGCCATCGGCCGGCGCACGCCGTCCGCGCCGCGCAGCGTGCGGTAGTCACGGGCCGCGCCCTCGACGATGCGCACGCCCGGGTAGAGCGCGGCGCGCTCCTTGAGGAAGAAGAGGACGGAACGGTCGACGTCCTCCGCGATCACGATCGAGTCGAACGGCGCCTTCACCGCCGCCTCGTGGATCGCGTCCTCCATCGAGCCCACGGTCACGCCCGACACGCGCGCCAGCTCCTCGAGCTGCGGGTAGGCCGACGTGCAGCCGCTCCAGGCCCGCACGGAGGCCCCGCCGGCGAGCTGGCGGTCGATCGCCGCGAGCCGCGCCCGGCGGCGCTCGGCGGGCAACCCGTTGGCCGCCTCGACGGCATCGGCGATGCGCAGTGCGCGCTGGTCATCGGCGCGCAGGTCGGGCGGCCCCGCGACGTCGCGGCCGCAGGCGGCGAGCAGAGTCGGGAAGCGCGTCGGGTCGATCGCGACGTCGTTCGCGGGCCGACTGCCCACGAGGATCTTGCCCTGCACGTCGAGGATCTTCCCGCGCGGCGCCGGCACGTCGATCGAGCGCAGCCCGTTCGAGACGGCCTCCGCGCGGTAGCGCTGCACGTCGAGGACCTGCAGGGACCACAGCCGCAGCACGAGGATCGCGACGAGGCCGATCGCGATAGCGCCGAGGATCGCCATCCTGCGCGCGACGCGCGCGCGGTCGAACCCGCCGGCCGGGTCGCGCGGCGGCGGAGGCGGCGGCTCGTGCTCGCGCGTCGGCTCGGTGACGGGCGCGCTCATCGGGCGCTCCTCTCCGCCACGCCGAGGACGCGCCGCAGGAGCGGCAGCAGCGCGATCGCGACGAGCACTGTGAACATCGTCGCGGCGACCGCGGTCACCGCGAGTGCGCCCCAGGCGAGCGGCTGGCCCTCGATCGCGGCCTCGGCGGCGGAATCGCCGACGGCGTGCGCGAGCGCGGCGGCGGCCACCACGACGAGGGCCATCCCGAGCGAGACGCGCCGGCGCGAGCGGCCGAACGCGCCGACGGCCCAGCCGATCGGCGTCAGGACGAGCGATGACGAGCCG
>JAURLF010000187.1 GCA_030831375.1 Gaiellales bacterium
ACGCCCGACGCCAAGGCGCGCGGCTACAAGCAGGGCCGCTTCTCCTTCAACGTCAAGGGCGGCCGCTGCGAGGCCTGCCGCGGCGACGGCACCCTCAAGATCGAGATGCACTTCCTGCCCGACGTCTACGTGCCGTGCGAGACGTGCGGCGGGCGCCGCTACAACCGCGAGACGCTGGAGGTGCGCTTCAAGGGCAAGTCCATCGCGGACGTGCTCGAGATGCCCGTCGAGGAGGCGCTGGTCTTCTTCTCCAAGATCCCCAAGCTGCGCCGGCGCCTGCAGACCCTGCATGACGTCGGGCTCGACTACGTCCGCCTCGGCCAACCCGCGACGACCCTGTCCGGCGGCGAGGCGCAGCGTGTCAAGCTCGCGACGGAGTTGTCCAAGGTCGCGACGGGCCGCACCCTGTACGTCCTCGACGAGCCCACCACGGGGCTCCACATGGCCGACGTCGAGAAGCTGCTCGAGGTGCTGCAGCGCCTGGTCGACGCGGGCAACACCGTGCTCGTGATCGAGCACAACCTCGACGTGATCAAGCAGGCCGACTGGCTGGTCGACCTCGGCCCGGAGGGCGGCGACGCCGGCGGGGCCGTGATCGCGGTCGGCAGCCCGGAGGACGTGGCCGGGGTGGAGGCGTCGCACACGGGGCGCTTCCTCGGCCCCCTGCTCGCGGCCGCGCCCGTGCCCGCGTGAGCCGGTACGCTCCGCGCATGCACCCAGCGCTGCGCGTGGACGCCCCCGGCACCGTCGAGACCGACCAGGTCGTCTGGACCGAGGAGGAGATCGAGTCCTTCGAGGGCATCGACACCGGCGACGGCGAGTGGTACGCGATCCGCACCGACCCGTGGCCGTGCCCCGCCTGCGGCGCCGTCTTCTCGTACGTGACGGGCGCGCACCTGGTGCTCGTCGCCCCGACCCGCGACGACCTGCTCGAGATCGCCGCCCAGTGCCAGAAGATCGGCCGCAACGCCCGCATCGTCCCCTACGAGGACTCGCTGCCGGCGATCAGCATCTTCCAGTGGCGCGCGCTCGGGCGGCCTGTGCACGGGTTCCGCGAGGACCTGCGCGGCGGCCCGTCCGCCTAGGGTCGTCAGCGCGCGGACTCGACGGCGGCGACCATGCGCCGGCAGAGGTCCGGCACCTCGGCGACGTCGTCGGTGTACTGCGACGGCTTGAAGCAGATCGACGTGTAGCCCGCGGCGAGCTTCCCCGGGATCGCCGCCATCGCCTCGTCGAGGTCGCCCGGGGCGTCGTCCGCGGGGAAGCGCGGGCGGATCCCCCCGATCATCTCGAGGTCGTCCGGATCGCGGCCGGCTTCGACCATGGTGCGGCGGATCAGCTCCAGATCGTCGGCCGTCGGCGTGCCGAACGGGTGGAAACCGTGGCCGTGGGCAACGAGGCGGCGCAGGATCGGCCCGTGAACGTGCTGACCGCCGAACCACATCAGCGGTCCCTCCGGGCGTACGCACTTCGGCTCCACGTAGACGTCGTCGAAGGCGTAGTAGTCGCCGCTGAAGGAGGCCGGGCTCGCGGACCAGACGCGCTTGAGGACGGCCAGCTGCTCGTCGAGAATCCGACCGCGACGGGTGAACGGCACGCCCATCGCGGCGTACTCCTCGTCGAGCCACGACACGGTCGGCTGCACGACGAGGCGCCCGCCACAGAGCTGGTCAAGCGTGGCCAGCTGCGTGGCGGTGTGCAGCGGGTGGCGCAGCGGCAGGATCAGCGCGCTCAGCGCGATCCGGATCCGGCTCGTGCGGGCGGCGATCGCCGAGGCGAGCACGACGGAGTCGGGCCACGGGGTGAACGGATCCTGATTCCCGGGCGCAGCGTAGTCGCGCGGATTGGCCATGCGGCCCGCGGCGCCGGCCTTGGGCGTCAGCAGCACGTGGTCGGACAGCATCACCGTCTCGACGCCGGCCTCCTCGGCGGCCACGGCCATGTCGACGAGCGCGGCCATGTCGCTGCCATCGACGAGCGTCCACTGCTCGAGCAGGACGAGGACGACGCCGGGCGCGCGCGCGGCCACGTCAGGCGGCGGGCTTCTCGACCAGCTCGATCCGGTAGCCGTCCGGGTCGCGCACGAAGCACAGCCGAGAGCCGCCCTCGCGCACCGAGTACGGCGGCCGCTCCGGCTCGATCCCGATCGCGGCGAGCCGCTCGAGGGTGCCGTCGAGGTCCTCGACGTTGAGGGCGATGTGCCCGTAGCCCGTGCCGATCTCGTACGGCTCGGTGCGGTCGAGGTTGTAGGTCAGCTCGAGCGGCGTGTCCTCGGAGCCCGCGGGGGCGACGAAGACGTTGATCGCCTCGTCGCGGATCGGGAAGCGCTTCAGCTCGAGGAAGCCGAGGGCGCCGCAGTAGAAGTCGATCGCCTTCTCGAGGTCGAGGACGCGGTAGCAGACGTGGGCGTAGCGCATGCGATCAGCCTAGCCGCTCACAGGGCGGCCGCGGCGAGGCCGGCCTGGAAGGCGGCGAGCTCGTCGTCCGCGATCGCGTAGGTGTGGCGCTCCTCGGGGAAGGCGCGGCTGCGGACGTCCGCCACGTAGCGGCCGAGCGCGTCGACGCTGGCGCGGTGCAGGTCGGCGTAGCGCTCCACGAAGCGCGGGCTCGAGCCGGCGCCGAGGCCGAGCAGGTCGTGCCACACCAGCACCTGCCCGTCGGTGCGGTTGCCCGCGCCGATTCCGATCGTCGGGATCCGCAGCCGTTCCGTGACGGCGGCCGCGATCTCGGCCGGCACGCACTCGAGGACCAGCGCGAAGGCGCCCGCCTCCTGCACGAGCTGGGCGTCCTCGACGAGCCGCAGCGCCGCGTCGGCGGTGCGGCCCTGCGCCTTGAACCCGCCGAGCTGGGTGGCGCTCTGCGGCGTCAGGCCGAGGTGGCCCATGACGGGGATGCCGGCGCCGGTGATGGCGCGGATCCGCTCGAGGGTGGGACCGGCGCCCTCGACCTTGACGGCGTCGGCGCCTGCCTCCTTCACGAAGCGGCCGGCGGCGAGGATGGCGTCCCGGTCGGACGGCTGGAAGGTCAGAAACGGCATGTCGGCGACCACGAGCGGCGCGCGCTGCGCCTTGCTCGCGCCGCGTGCGGCCGCGGCCGTCAGCACGATCATCTCGTCGAGGGTGATCGGCATCGTGGAGTCGTGCCCGAGCACGGTCATCGCGGCGCTGTCGCCGACGAGGATCACGTCGACGCCGGACTCCGCGGCGGCCTGTCCGCTGGGTGCGTCGTAGGCGGTGACCATCGCGATCGGCATGCCGTCGGCCTTCTGGCCGGCGAGGTCCGGGAGGCCGACCTTGCCGGGTGCGGGCGTGGCCGGGGCGGGGCGGCGGGGGCGCGTGCTCATGCTGGCTCCTTCGCCGCGAGCTCGTGCGCGGCGCGGTCGGGATCGGCGGGATCGAGGAGGACGTTGTCGATCAGGCGGGTCGCGCCGACGCGGCAGGCGATCAGGGCAACCGCCGGGCGGTCCGGGTCGTGCGGGCCGAGCTCCGCGTCGCGCAGCTCGAGGTACTCGAGGTCGAGGCCGTCGGTCGGGGTCTCGGCCCGGAGGTCCGCCTCGGCGCGTGCGCCGTCGGCGTACGCCCCTGCGAGGGCGCGCAGGACGGCGGGCACCTGCGCGGCGCGCTCGCGTCCGGCGGCGTCCAGGTAGCGATTGCGCGAGCTGAGCGCAAGCCCATCCGGCTCCCGCACGGTCGGCGCGCCGACGACCTCCACGCCGAGCGCGAGGTCGCGTGCGACGCGGCGCATCAGGATCAGCTGCTGGTAGTCCTTGCGGCCGAAGACGGCGCGCGTCGGCCCGACCAGGCCGTACAGGCGGGTCACGACGGTCGCGACGCCGCGGAAGTGGCCGGGGCGCGTCGCACCGCACAGCTCGTCGCCGAGCGGCCCCGGGTCGACGGCGGTCTCGAACCCGGCGGGATAGACCTCGTCGACCGCGGGGGCGAACAGCACGTCGGCGCCCGCGGCCGCGGCGATCGCGGCGTCTCCGTCGAGGTCGCGCGGGTAGCGCTCGAAGTCCTCGCCGGGGCCGAACTGGGTCGGGTTGACGAAGTCGGAGACGACCACCGGTCCGCCGAAGCCGACCGCGAGCCGGACCAGGGAGGCGTGCCCCTCGTGCAGGGCGCCCATGGTGGGCACGAACGCGACCTCGCCCGTCACGGCGGCCCGGACCTCGTCGGCGGTGCGCGCGATGATCATGCCGCGCCCTCCAGGGCGGCCGCGGAGCGCTGGGCCTCCGCGGCACCCACGAGGGGCAGGAGCGCCTCCGACAGCCGCACGTAGGTCGCCTCCAGCTCCGCGTCGTGGTCATGCAGAGCCGCGCGGTGCGCGCGCAGCGTCGCCGTGTCGCCACGGGCGACGGGTCCCGTCGGGCGCACGCGGGCGCCGTCCGCGAGCGCGTTGTCGACGGCGCGGTGCGCGAGCGGGCCGAGCAGGGCGGCGCGGTCCGCGCCGAGGCCCGCCTCGTCGAGCACCGCCATGGCGGCGGCGAGGGCGGGCAGGAGCAGGTTGGAGGCGAAGACGCAGGCGATGTGGGGGAGGGGGCGTGCCGTCTCGGGCACCTCCACGGGGCGCATGCCGAGCGCGCGGGCGAGGTCCCCGGCGAGCGCGAGCCCCTCGGCGTCGCCCGCGGAGATGCCCGCGCCGGCGCCGGCGAGCTGGGGCCCGCCGCCGAGCTGGATCGTCTGCATCGGGTGCAGGCAGAACGCGCGCGGCCGTCCGCCGAGGGCGGCGAGCGGCACGCTGCCGGACAGCATGCCGACGGCGGGGCCGGCGGGGATCAGGGCGGCGACGGCCGCGACGGCGTCGTCCGGCACCGCGATCAGCGCCACGTCGCACCCCACGGCGTCCGTCGCGTCGCGCGTCAGCGCGCTCGCGATGCCCGCGGCTTGCGCCGCCTCGTGGATGGCCGTCCCGGCTCGTCCGGGACCGATCACGGTGATCCTCACTGGTACCCCTCACGGTGGATGGAGTCCGTGCGCGCATCGTACCGGACCGCCTGCGCGCCGAGGCGCTACCGTATGGCCATGCCGATCTACGAGTACGCCTGCGCCGCCTGCTCCAGCGACTTCGAGGAGCTGGTCTCCCTCAGCGCCGCCGACGACGTCGCCTGCCCCGCCTGCGGCTCGACCAGGGTCGAGCGGCAGCTGTCGAGCTTCCAGCGCGTCCGCGCCGGCGGCGGCGGTGCCGAGCCCGCCATGGCCGCGGCGCCGGCCCGTGCCGGCGGCTGCTGCGGCGGCGGCTGCGGCTGCGGCTGAGGTCGCCATGGCCGTGATCGAGGTCGCGCCTGACGGCGATCTCGCACCTGTCGCGGAGGCCGTGCTCGAGGGGCTGGGCTCCGGCGCGCTCGTTGCCCTGAGCGGCCCCGTGGGCGCCGGCAAGACGGCGCTGGTGCGCGCCTGCTGCCGCAAGCTCGACGTGTCCGAGCCCGTGACCAGCCCGACGTTCGCCCTCGCGCACCGCTACGCGGGCCGGGTCCCCGTCGCCCACCTCGACCTCTACCGCCTCGCCGACCAGCCGCAGCGCGACCCGGGCGACCTCCTCGGCGAGCTAGCCGAGGACGCGATCGCCTTCGTCGAGTGGCCGGAGGCGGGCGCGGGCTGGCTGCCGGCCCCCACGCGCCGCATATCGATCAGCGTCGCCCGGGACGGAACGCGAGCCTTCGCGATCGACGACCTCTAGGATCCCGACGTGGTCGCGATCGCCCTCGACACCGCCACGGGTCTCGCCTCGGTGGGCGTCCTCCGGGGCGGCGTCTGGCATGTCCGCGTACGCCGGGAACCGCTGGCCGCCCAGACGGCGCTCGCGCTCGTCGACGAGGCGCTGGCCGAGGCGGGCGCCGTTCCCGCCGATGTCCGGCGGATCGCCGTCGGCTGCGGCCCGGGCTCGTTCACGGCGCTCAGGATCGGCCTCGCCACCGCGCGCGGCCTCGCCGCCGCCGTCGGAGCCGACCTGCTGGGTGCCTCGACGCTGGGGGCGCTGCGCGAGGGCGCGGGCGACGGGGCGGTCGCCGTCGTCGACGCCCGCCGCGGCGAGGTCTTCGCGGAGGGCCCGGGGCTCGCGGCGCAGGCGCTCGCGCCGGCGGAGCTGGCGGCCCGGCTCGCGCCGGGCACCATCGCG
Organism: Gaiellales bacterium; assembly: GCA_030831375.1. GTDB lineage: Bacteria > Actinomycetota > Thermoleophilia > Gaiellales > F1-60-MAGs149 > F1-60-MAGs149. The sequence continues at coordinate 6,115 of JAURLF010000187.1, forward strand.
GTCGGTGACGGCGCGCTCGCGTGGCGCGAGCCGCTCGAGGCCTTCGGCGTCGTGGTGCCGCCCGCCGATGATCCGCGCCACGCACCAGGGCCCGCCGCGCTCCTCGCCGGCGCCGAGCGGGCGCCGGTCGCCGCCACGCCCGTGTACCTGCGGGCGCCCGACGCCGTGCCGGCGGTGTCGCGATGAGCGCGGAGCCGACCACCGCCGCGCAGATCCAGCTGCGCCGGCTCGGACTCGGCGACCTGCCCGCCGTGGAGGCGCTCGAGCGGCGCGCCTACCGGACGCCGTGGTCCCGGCTGATGTTCCAGGGCGAGATCTCGCGGCCCGGGAGCCGTTGCTACGGCGCCTTCGACGGCAAGACGCTCGCGGGCTACCTGATCGTGTCGCGCTACACCGACGCCTGGCACATCATGAACGTCGCCGTCGACGAGCCGTACCGCCGCCGCGGCATCGCGCGGCGGCTGCTGGAGACGCTCCTGCGCGAGACCGCCGGCGACGGCACGCGTGGTCACACCCTCGAGGTGCGGGTCTCCAACCACGGCGCGATCCGCCTCTACGAGGAGCTCGGCTTCCGTCCGTCGGGGATGCGGCGCGGCTACTACACCGACGACCGCGAGGACGCCCTCGTGATGTGGCGCGGCGAGGGCCCGGGCGACGAGCCGCTCGTCCGGTGATCCTCGCCCTCGAGACCTCGTGCGACGAGACGTGCGCCGCGGTGATGGCGCTCGACGGCCG
>JAURLF010000188.1 GCA_030831375.1 Gaiellales bacterium
CCCCGGCCACAGAGCGACGAGACGGCGGACCTCGGTGCCGAGATGGGCGTACCCGCTCTGCCAGCCGGCGGCGGCGAGCGGCGCGAGATCCGCGAAGGGTGCGGCGTCCAGTTCGCCGGCGGCGCCGCGGCGGCCGACGCGGAAGGATTTCCAGAACTCGATGGGCTCCGCGCCTTCGATCCGGGGCCCGTTGTGCGCCGCGGCCGCGCGCGACGAATCCCGCGCCGGTCCGGCCGTGTAGGTGGGCACGCCGGTATCGACGAGGAACCGCCGCCCGCCCACCGTGGCCTCGACCGAGAGGAAGTCGGCGTGCGCGTGGCCGGGATTCCCGTCCGGGCCGCAGGGTCCGCAGTCGAACACGACCGCGTCGCTGCCCGCGCCGAGCCGGACGTAGCCGGTGACCGGCAGCCGCGCGCAGTCCCCGGCCGACGCATGGGTCAGCGTCGCGGCGGGGGGCGCTTCGCCGATCCAGGAATCGTTGAACAGGGCGATTTCGCCGTCGCCGAGCGACATCGCGGCAAGCGCCGTTTCCATGCGCTGCACCGCCGCGGCGATCTCGCCCCCGGGGCCGCCGGCGAACAGGCCCGTCGCCTCGAGGACCCGGAGATCGAGCAGGCCAAGCGCGTGATACATCGGACTGCGCTCGGCATGGCCGCCGTCGGCGAGCACGCATTGGCGCACCGCGCGGGGCACCGCCGTCCGCAGGAAGGCGAGCGCCGGCACGCTCCCGCCGCAGGCCGCGTCGTAGGCGGCGAGCGCGACGAGGTTCTTGAGCAGGTGGTTGAACTGGATGTCGCGCTCGAGGCTCGCGCGCACGAGGGCGGCGCACAGGCGGATATGGGCAAGGACCGTCGCTTCGGCCCCTGTATCGGGCCGCCCGCCCGCGCTTCGGTAGAGCGCGAGCCCGGCCAGCAGGTTGAGGATGCGATGGCTCGCCGCATAGGGGTTCCAGACGTCGCCGAGCGCGCCCGGCGCCGACCACGGGTTGCCGTCCTCGAGCGAGCGCACGAGCCGCGCCGTCGCGTCGAGGCCCATGCGCTGGCCGGTGGCGAGCAGCGGCACCGTGTAGCCGAGATAGGACAGCACCATGCGGCGCAGCGGATTCGCGCCCTCGCGAAACTCTCCCCGCCATTCGATCGCTTCGATCGACCCGTAGTCGAACTCCTCGCCGAGCAGCCGGAAACGGCCCTCCGCCGACGCCGCGAACGTCTCGCCGTGGACTGTCTTCTGCAGCGCGAGGACGGGCGCGGCGATCGCGCGCATCGCGGGCGCGCCCGGATCCGACAGCGGCAGGCGCGCGGCGGCGGCCCCGATGCGGCGGCGCGCCGCCTCCGGGAAGCGCCCCCGGAGCGTCCGCCGGCCCCGGCACAGGATACGCCAGAGCCACTGTTCGGCGCTGAGGTGGCGAACCGTGCGCCAGAGGCGGCCCGCGGCCATCAGAGATCGACCGGCCCGCCCCGCTGCAGGGATTCCAGCACGGCGATGGTGGCGAAGCTGGACTGGACGAGTTCCGCCTCGTCGGCGGGAGCGGGGCCGCCGGCGGCGACCGCGTCTACGAAGGCCTTCAGCTCTGCGCCGTGGCCCTTGTCCTGCTCCATCCGGCGGCCCGGCTTCGTTTCCCTGCCGCCGGAGGTGACGGTCATCGAGCGGAAATCGTTCACGGTGACGACGGTGCCGCCGGCGAAGCCCTCGATCAGTTCCTTCGAATAGGCCGTGTCGCCGAGCGCGGTGTAGGCGATCGTCGCGAGGCTGCCGTCGGCGAAGCGGAGCGAGACGGTGAGGTCGTCGCACGTGCCCTGCTTCACCGCCGCGGCGGCCGCCTGCACCGAGGCGATGTCGCTGCCGACGAGGAAGCGCGCGAGATCGACGAAATGGCAGAGCTCCCCGAGGATGCGCCCGCCGCCCTCCTCGGGCGCGTTGAGCGAGCTTTCGGCGGGCAGCGCGCCGGCATTGACGCGCAGGAGAACGAAGCGCGTGCCGCCGGCGGCCGCGAGCCGGTCCCTCGCCTGCACGGCGAGCGGGGCGAAGCGGCGGTTGAAGCCGACCTGGAGGAAGGCGTCCGTCCCGAGCCGCGCGCGGATGACGCGGTTGAGCTGCTCGCGGTCGAGCGCGAGCGGCTTCTCGACCAGCACGTTCTTTCCGGCGGCGAGCGCGCGCGCCGCGAGATCCGCGTGCGTCGAATGGGGGGTCGTGATGAGGACGGCGTTGATTTCCGGGTCGTCGAACACGGCCGCCTCGTCGGTGCCGGCCCCGGCGAAGCCGAACGCTGCGAGCGAATGATCGGCCGAGATGCCGCGCTGGGTGACCAGCGTCCGGAGGACGACTTTGTCCATCTTCTTCAACCGCGGCAGCAGGACGGTGCGCGCGAACGTCCCCGCGCCGATGACGCCGAGCACGCACCTGCCGGCTTTCGCGCCGCCCGCGGACACGGCGACCGGCGTCCGCAGCTTCGGGGTCCTGGGCCGCGCCTCGCCCGCGTATTCGAGGATCACGCCGAGATGGGGCTCGGTGTTGCCGGTCACCATCGCGTAGGCCTTCTCGGCGTCGGCGAAGGGGAACCGGTGGGTGATCATCTGCTCGACCGCGAGCCGGTGGTCGCGGCGCCGCGACATGAGCCGCACGGATTCCTCGAGGTTTCGCGTCTCCGTCCAGCGCACGAAGCCGAGCGGATACTTGACGTGCCGGTTCTCGTAGTCGGCGTCGTAGCGCCCCGGTCCGTATGAGCGCGAGACGACGACCGAGAGCTCCTTCTTCATGAAGAGCCTGTAGTCGAGCTCGGTGCCGGTATGGCCGACGAGGCTGATCCTCGCGCGGTCGCGGGCGATCTCGGCGGCGAGGTCGAAGGGCTCGCTCGTCCCGGTCGCCGCCGCGATCAGGATGCCGTCGCAGCCGCGCCCGCCCGTGAGGTCCATGATCGCGGGCACGGGGTCGCCGGCGCCGAGGTCGAGCGCGAGTTCCGCGCGGCCGTAGCGCGCGAGTTCGAGACGCGCGGGGTTGTAGTCGAGGACGATCACGCGGCAGCCCGCGAGGTCGAGGAGCTGGGCCGCGAGCTGTCCGACGAGACCGGCGCCGATCACGGCGACCACGTCGCCGAGCTGCACCTCGAGCAGGCGCACGCCGTTCATGGCGATGGCCGCGAGCGTGCCGAAGCAGGCCTCCTCCCAGTTCACGTCGTCGGGGACCGGCGCGCAGAGATTTTCCGGCACCGCGTTGAGCTCGGCATGGTTCGCGAGCCCGGCGCCCGCGACCGCGACGCGCTGGCCGACGCGGAACCTGCCCTCGAGCCCGGCGCCGACCTCGACCACCTCGCCCGCAGCGGAGTAGCCGAGCGGCAGCGGCTCGTCGAGCCGCGCCATGACGGCGCGCAGCGTCGCGCCGATGCCGTCGCGCTTCGCCTTGTCGACCACCTTCCTCACGAGGTCGGGGCGCGCCTTCGCCTTGCCCGCGAGGCTCTTGCGCGCGAACTCGACGACCATGCGCTCGGTGCCTGCCGAGATCAGCGAGGCCCGCGTGCGCACCAGAAGATGGCCGGCCCGGACCCGCGCGTCCGGCACTTCCTTGAGGGCGAGCTTGCCCGACCGTGCGCTCTGTACGACCTGTTTCATTCAGGGGAGGTCCAAGCCTTTGAATCAAAGTGCAATTTATGCCGCCGGAGGAGTCCGGCGCAACCGCCGATGCGGCGCCGGCGGCGCCGGACGGGGAAAGCAGCCCGGGTCACGCCCCGCCCTTTCGCACGAACACGGCATCCTGCTGGCGCACGCGGCCCGTCCGCTTCGACGTGAGCTGGCTGATCGAACCCTCGTAGGAGAACCCCTTCGCGGTGAGGAACGCATGGATCTCGTCGAACCCGGCGGCGCCGACATAGGCGTGCTCGAACGGCGCCTCGACGACGAGGGCGGCGACGTCGGCGAGCCGGCCGCCGAAGCCTTCGAGCACCTCGAGCTCGGCGCCCTGCACGTCGATCTTGGCGAACATCGGCCCCGCGAACCCGTCGAGCAGGGCGTCCATGCGGCGGAGCGCGACTGTCTCGGTGCCGACGATCGCATCGCCCGCGCGGTCGTCGTAATAGTTCTCCGCGGGCGGATGGATCGAGCTGCTCTGGTCGTCGCGCGCGAGATAGAGCTCTGCGGTGCCATCGCGGTCGCCGACCGCGCAGGCCTCGATGCGGACCCGCGCGTCGCGCGCATAGATCTTCGCGATCTTGGCCGCGATCGCGGCATTGGGCTCTATCCCGAGGAACCGCGACCCGGGCCACAGGCGCGTGGCGAGATGCAGGAACTGGCCGTGGTTGACGCCGACGTCGACGACAGTCGCGGGCCGGAGGTCGACGATCCACGGCTTCAGGTACTCGTATTTCGGCCAGGCGCCGCTGACGTAGGGGAAGCGCCGGAAGAAGCGCAGCATCAGCAGGATCTTCTCGACCTTGCGCAGCGCTTCCGTCGGATCGGTATCGAGCCTGAAACTCATGCAGCCGCCGTTTCCGCCGGCGCCGCGTCGAGCGCGCGGCACCACAGCTCCATCGCCATCATGGGGAACAGGGTAAAGGCCGCATCGATTCGCCGCGCGAGGAAATCGTCGCGGA
>JAURLF010000189.1 GCA_030831375.1 Gaiellales bacterium
CGGCGGCTGCTCGCGCTCGCGCGCGACGGCGGCGCGATGCACCCCGACGCGCGCGCGGAGCGCCAGGTCGCGTACCACTCGGCGCGCGCGCTGCTGCAGTACGGGCGCGCGCACCTCATGGCGCGCGTCGAGGGCCTGCGGCGCTCCGTCGATGAGGGGCGCCGCGCCGACGAGCACCGACACGGCGCCCGCGGGCGGCGCGGGCGGGGCGGCGGGGGCGCCGCCGACCTTCGCGTCGCGCGCCGCGCCGCCGCCGCAGGCCGCGAGCGCGAGCGCGAGCAGGAGGACGAGCGGGATCCCGGCGGAGCGGCGCACGCCCGGCCTTTCGGCCGGGCGCGCGCCGCGGCCGGTCCCTAGATGGTCCCGTAGACGAAGTACCAGATGAAGAGCGCCGCGCAGCCGTACAGGAGCGGGTGCACCGTGCGGGCCCGGCCGCGCAGGACGGCGATCACCACGTAGGCGATGATCCCGAAGCCGACGCCGTTCGTGATCGAGTACGTGAACGGCATCCCGAGGATCGTCAGGACGGCCGGCAGGGACACGCCGATGTCGTCCCAGTCGATCGCGGCGGCCTGGCCGAGCATCAGCGCGCCGACGATCACGAGCGCCGGGGCCGTGGCCTCGGCGGGGATCACCCCGGCGATCGGGGCGAGCAGCATCGCCACGGCGAACAGGACGCCCGTGGTGATCGCGGTCAGGCCCGTGCGGCCGCCCTCCTCGATGCCCGAGGCGCTCTCGATGTACGTCGTGTTCGACGACGACGAGGTGGCGCCGCCGAGCGCCGCGGCGAGGCCGTCGATCAGCAGGATGCGGCGCAGGCGCGGCATCGACCCCGTCGACTCGTCGACGAGCTTCGCCTTGCGGCCGAGCGCGACGGCGGTGCCCATCGTGTCGAAGAAGTCCGACAGCATCACGGCCACGACGACGGCCAGCGCCGTCATCGCGCCGAGGGTGCCGACGAAGTCGAAGCTGACGGCGCCGACCAGCGAGAAGTCCGGCGTGGCGACCCACGTCGACGGGATGTCGGCGACGCCGAACTGCCAGATCTCCCCGTTCTTCGCGTTGTTGAGGATGATCGCCGCGACGGTGGAGATCACGATCGAGACCAGCAGCGCGCCGCGCACGCGGCGGGCGAGCAGGACGGCGCCGATCACGAGCCCGAGGAAGAAGATCCCGAGCTTCCACGTCACGACGTCCGGGGCGATGGCGAGGATCGTGCCGCCGTCCTCGGGGTGCAGGACGAGGCCCGCGTTGACGAGGCCGATGATCGCGATGAACGCGCCGATACCGGCGCCGATCGCGCGTCGCAGCCCGTCGGGGAAGGCCAGCATGATCCGCTCGCGCAGGCCGATGACCACGAGCAGTGCGATCAGGAGGCCCTCGACGACGATCACGCCCATCGCGTTCGGCCACGTCAGCCCGCGCGTGGCCACGAGGCCGAAGGCGACGAACGCGTTCAGCCCGAGGCCGGCGGCGATGGCGAACGGGACGTTCCCGAACACGCCCATCGCGATGCTGGCGATCGCCGCGGCGAGCGCGGTCACCGTCAGGAGCGCCGCCGGGTTCAGCGTCACGCCGGCGCTGTCGGTGATGCCGCCGAGGATCGACGGGTTGACGAACAGGATGTACGCCATCGTCGCGAACGTGACGACGCCGGCGATGATCTCGGTGCGGACCGTGGATCCGCGGGCGGTGATCTCGAACGTCCGCTCGAGGAACCCGCCGTCTGGGGGTGGGGTGGAGGCAGCCATGGTGCGCGACGGTAGTCGCGCTGTCGGACGCCTCCCGGCCCTAGTCCATCGAGATGAAGTCGTTCGTGTAGTACTCGGCGGCGGGCGCGACCTCGTCGAGCTCGCCGATGCCCTTCAGGGCCTCCGCGAGCGCCGTCCACTGCGCGTCGTCCATCAGGAACAGCGAGCCGTCGGCGCCGCGGACGTACTGCAGGGTGTCCTCCCAGCCGGCCGTGTTGAACGTCGTGGTGTAGCCGTTGTCCGGGTACGCCTGCTCGAACATCTTGACGGCCTCCTCCGGGTTGTCGGACGCCCACACGGTGGCCTCGCCGACGGCGCGCAGGAAGGCCGTCACGGCCTCCGCGTCGCCCTCCGCGAACGCGTCGTTGACCGCGTACACCCAGACGGGCACGTCGGGCGCGCCGTTGTCCTTCGCGAGCAGCACGCCGGGCTGCTCGCCTGTCTCGTCGACGACGCCCGAGACCATGAAGTTCGTCGTGTTCGTGGCCACGTCGACCTTGCCGTTGAGGAGCAGCGGCAGGTCCCAGTCGACGGTCACGACCTCGACGTCCCCGTCCGTCAGGCCCGCCGCGTCGAGCACGAACGGCAGCATCGCCTTCGTCCACGAATCGCCGTAGCCCGAGATCTTCTTGCCCTTCAGGGTGTCGAGCGCGATCGGCGTCCCCGGCTTCGTGAAGAGGCCCCAGTTGTTCGACGTCGTGTAGTTGCCGATCGCCGTGATGCCGAGGCCCTCCTTGACGGCGAAGGCCATGTCGGTCGTCGTGATCAGGCCGATGTCCGAGTCGCCGGTGGCCAGAACCTTCGCCGACGAGGCCGGGTCGGGCGGGAAGATCAGCTCGACGTCGACGCCGGCCTCGGCGAAGTAGCCCATCTCGTCGGCGACGACGAGCGGCACCGCCATGAAGTCGACCGTCGGCCACGAGTAGGACACCGTCAGCTTCGTCGGCTCGCCCGACGGCGCTGCGCTCGTGGCGCCGTCCCCGCCGGTCGCGGCCTCCTCCGAGTCGGAGCCGCCACAGGCCGCGACGAGTGCGCCGACGGCGAGGGCGAGGAGCAGGGCGAGGATGCGAGTGCGGTTCACGGGGCGTCTCCGGGTCGGTGGTCCGGCCTTATCGATGCGCCGAATCCTAGCCGTGGACGCGTGCTGCGCGTGCGCCAGGGCGTCGCCAGCCGCTCGATGCCGACCACCAGCAGGAACCAGCCGATGCCGATCGCCGTCATCAGCAGCGTCGACCCCCACACGGCGGCGGTGTCGAGCGAGCTGTTCGCCTGGCGCTGGTAGCCCGCCAGCGAACTGCCGGTGGAGCCGACGAGCTCGCCGATCACGGCGCCCGTGACCGCGTAGGTGGCGCCGATCTTGAGGCCCGAGAAGAGCGGCCCGACGGTGGCGGGCAGGCGGATGACCCGAAAGATGCGGGCGCGGCTCCCGCCCATCGCGCGGGCCAGGGCGACGAGGTCCGGGTCGACGCGGGCGAGGCCGTCGAGGACGCTGACCGCGACGGGGAAGAAGACGATCCACGCCACGATCACGACCTTCGGCAGGATGCCGAAGCCGAGCAGGATCACCAGCGGCGCCGCGATCGCGATGATCGGCACCGCCTGCGAGCCCACGAGGACGGGGTAGAGGAGGTCGCGCACGATTCGGGTCTGCGCCATCCCGACGGCGAGGACGAACCCGAGGACCGCCCCCGCGACGAAGCCGTAGATCGTCTCCTCGAGCGTCTGCAGCGCGAGCGGCCAGAGGATGCTCCAGTCCTCGCGCACCGCCCCGAGCGCCTCGAGCGGCGTCGGCGCCACGAACGAGTCGACGCCGAAGAGGCGGATCAGCGCAGCCCAGACGGCGAACACGAGCACGACCGAGGCGAGCGGGATCAGGATCGCGCGCAGCGTCGAGCGACTCATGTGGTCGCCTCCGCGTGGAGCAGCGAGAGGATGCGCCGCTTCGCCGCGACCGCCGCCTCCGACGTCGCCATCTCGAGGGTGCGCGGGCGCGGCAGGTCGATCGCGAGCTCGTCGACGATCGCACCGGGCCGGGGGCCCATCACGAGCACGCGGTCCGAGAGGAACACGGCCTCGTCGACGTCGTGCGTGACGAACAGGACCGTGCTGCCGCTCGCGGCCCGAACCTCCTGCAGCCAGCGGTGCATCCCGAGGCGGGTCTGCGCGTCGAGCGCCCCGAACGGCTCATCGAGCAGCAGCACGTCGCGGCCCGTGGCGAGGGTGCGCATCAGCGCGACGCGCTGGCGCATGCCGCCCGAGAGGGCGTGCGGGTAGTGGTCGAGGAAGCCGCCGAGGCCGTGGCGCTCGGCGAGCTCGGCGGCGGCGGCGCGGTCGGCCGCGGTCACGCCGCGCGTCAACGCGGCGCCGAGGACGATGTTGCCGAGGACGGTCCGCCATGGCGCGAGCAGGTCCTTCTGCAGCATGTAGCCGACGGAGCCGGGGCGGCCCGTGACGTCGCGGCCGGCGATCCGGACCGAGCCCGCGTCCGGCTCGAGCAGGCCCGAGATGACGTTGAAGAGCGTCGACTTGCCGCAGCCGGACGGCCCCACCAGCGAGACGAACTCGCCGGCGGCCACGTTCAGCGACGTGGGGGCGAGCGCGGGGGCGCCGTCGAAGGCGCGACTGACGCCGTTGACGGCGAGCATGGGAGCGGCAGCGGCCATCGCCGCCGCGAAGTGTAGGCCGGCCGGGGCCGTCGGCGGGGCGGCGTCGCCGCCCCGCCGGTCAGCGGCCTAGAAGTCCACGAGCACCCAGTTGGACATGATCTTGCGCCTCTCGGTGTGGTCGTTCTCCGAGAAGATCGCGAAGACGCGGTACGTGGTGCCGGCCTTGAGCATGCCCTTGTCGGTCCAGGACGTCGCGCCGGAGCCGGTCCAGCCGATGTACTTGGCCTTCTTCGCGCCGGCCGCCTTCGCGTAGATGTGGGCGTGGCCCTGGCCCTTCACGCTCTTGGAGCCCTTGTAGGGCACCTTCTTGAACGAGAAGCCCTCGGTCTCGATCGTGAACTGGAGCCGTCCTGTGGCGGGCCGCAGCTGGTCGATCTCGAGGATGATCGCCTTGGCTTTCCCAACCTGCTGGTGGCTATCGGCGAGCGCGGTCGGCGCCGCCACAACGAGGCCGGCGAGGGCTAGGATCGCGATGATGGAGCGTCGCATGATCGGGTGTCTCTCCTTGTTCGGGGACCGCCGAAGCCCTCTGGCCTCGGCGCCATACCGACACATATCGCCCGCCAGCGGGCCGCGGATTGACGGTCCGGTCAGTCCGCGATCGCCGCGCGCACGTCGGCGCCGGCGTCGCGCAGCAGCGCCGAGTACGGGCAGGAGGCGTCCGCGGCGGCGACTGCGGCCACCAGCGCGTCACGGGCGAGGCCCTCGACCTCGGCGGCCACGGCCACGCTCGAGGCCGTGACGCGGAAGCCGCGCTCGGGCTCCTCGTCGACGCGCACCCGGCAGCGCACGTCGAGGCGGCCCGGCGGGACGTCGGCGTTGGTCAGGACCGACGCCAGCGCCATCGCGAAGCAGCCAGCATGCGCCGCCGCGAGCAGCTCTTCAGGGCTCGTCTGGTCGCCCGGGCTGCCGATCCGCGTCGGCAACGACAGCGCGAGCCCGGCGAAGCCGACCGACGAGGCGGCGGACAGGCGGCCCGCGCCACGGGCGAGGTCCCCCTCCCAGACGCAGGTCGCCTCGCGCTCGATGCCCGCCACCCGGCTAGACCTCGTCGCGCAGGAGCGGCGTCGTCGAGCAGTGCAGCCCGCCGCCGTTGAGCTGCACCAGGTCGTACGGGATCACCTCCCAGCTGACGCCCTTGCGGTCGAGCTCCGCGAGGGTGCGCTCGGAGGCGCCCTCGGGGATCAGGAGCTCGCGCGGGGCGACGGCGAGCCCGTTGCAGATCCAGCCGTCGTCCTCCGGGGTGATCTCGACGGTGTCGATGCGCAGGTCCTTCAGCGTCTGCAGGAACGCGTACGGCAGGTTCATCGGGTTGACCAGGGCGAGGTCGGTGTCGAGCATCAGGAAGCCCACGTCGATGTGGATGTCGTAGCCGACGAGGTCGATCACGATCAGCTCGACGCCCTGGGCGGCCAGCACCTCGCCGACCTGGCGGGCGCCCTCGCGGTTGACGCGCACGCCGCAGCCGATCACCGCCGTCGTCGCGTTCAGCCAGGCGAAGGTGCCGCCCTCCATCACCGCAGAGCCGTTGAGGGTGCGCAGGATCGGGATGCCGTGCTTCGCGAGGGTGCGCGTCGTCACGAGCTCCTCGCCACGGCGGATGCGCGTGCCCATGCGGTTGACGATCGCGCCGCCCTTCACCATCTGCAGCGGATCGCGGGTGTAGACCGCCTTCAGCATGCGCTCGCCGACGTCCTCCTGGCGGATCACCTCGACGCCGCGACGCTCGAGCGCCGCCACGAAGCCGTCGTGCTGGGCCTGCATCCCGGGGATGTCAGGCGGGGCCTCGCTCTGGAAGTACCAGTGCTCGTCGAGGTCGCCGTACGAGCCGATCCGCTCGATCCGCTTCGACGGGTCGACGACGCCCATCTCCGGGCCCGGGCGATGCATGAGCACGCTGCGGATCCGGCCGACGTCGTTCGAGACGCCCCAGATGCGGCCCCACGACGCCTCGAGCTCCGTGGGGTCCTCGTGCGGCGGGTCGCCGCCGATCGCGAACATCCTGACCGTCTCGTTGTAGACCCAGGCCGGGTCGCGCGGCTCCGCCATCCTAGGCTCCTCTCCGTCGTGGCCAGCCTACCAAGCGGACGGGCGCTTGCGCCCGTCCTCCTGCAGCCGGGTATCATTCGGCCCGCGCCTCGGCGCCACGCCCTCTTAGCTCAGTGGTAGAGCACCTCCATGGTAAGGAGGGGGTCCGGGGTTCAATCCCCCGAGAGGGCTCTCGTCCGCTACTGCAACGTGATCGCGAATCCTCGCGTCTCCGCCGTCGTCGACGACCTCGCCGCCACCGACCCGTGGTCGCCGCGCGGCGTCAAGGTCATCGGCACGGCGACGATCGAAGACGGGCCGCCCGCGCGCTTCCGCATCACGCCGGCCGTGATACTCAGCTGGGGCGTCAACGACACGACGCCCGGCATCCCGACCATGGAGCGCCGCGCGCTCTCCTAGGCCCCGCGCCCACAATGCGAGACACCAGCCGCGCCCGCGGAATGCGGACCCGGCCGGCCGCGTTCGACCGACGGACCCCAACGACCCCGGAGCACCCATGTCCATCGACCTCACCGGCCCCATCCAGAACGTCATCGACGGCTCGCTCGAGCGCGCCGGCCGCGCCTGCGCCGTCGGCTACATCGACGAGGACGGCTACCCCGCCGTCTCGCACCGCGGCTCGACGCACGTGATCAGTCCGACCCAGCTGGCGGTCTGGACGCGCCAGCCGAACGACGGCTTCGCGAAGGGCATCGCCGCCAACCCGAAGGTCACCGTCGCCTTCTTCGACCCGGCCGGCGACCCGCTGATGCTGTCGATGCGCGGCACCGCCCGCGTCGACGCCTCGCGCAACGACGAGGTCTACGCCGGCATCGGCGCGATGGAGCAGAGCTACGACCCCGACCGGGGCGGCGTCGCCGTGATCGTCGACGTCGAGTCGGTCCGCGGCTTCGGCGCCGGCGGGCCCGTCGTGCAGGGCTGAGTCGGACGCGACCGGGCGTGGTGGCGGGAGCGGGTCGGAGGCCCGCTCCCGCCGCGCGCGCCCGGCGGGCTACGATTCGCCACTGCGATGAAGGTCCTGATCCTCGGCGGCGGCGGGATGCTCGGGCGCAAGCTCGCCGAGAGCCTCGTGGCCGACCCGATCGCGCCGCTCGAGCGGCTGACCCTGGTCGACGCGTTCGTCGCGCCCGCGCCACCGGCGGGTGCGGCCATGCCGGTCGACTGCGTGACGGCGGACATCACCGATCCCGCCGCCGTGCGGGCCCTGATCGAGCCGCGCCCCGACCTCGTCGTGCACCTCGCCGCAGTGGTCTCCGGCGAGGCCGAGATCGACCTCGAGAAGGGGTACGCGATCAACCTCGACGGGACGCGCAACGTCCTCGACGCGATCCGCCTCGTCGGCGACGGCTACTGCCCGCGGGTCGTCTTCACCTCGTCGATCGCCGTCTTCGGGGCGCCCTTCCCGGACGTGATCGACGACGAGTTCATCCCGCAGCCGCTGACCAGCTACGGCGCCCAGAAGGTGATGGGGGAGATGCTGCTCAGCGACTACTCGCGGCGCGGCATCCTCGACGGCGTCGGGCTCAGGCTGCCGTCGATCTGCGTGCGGCCCGGGGCCGCCAACAAGGCGGCGTCGGGGCTCTTCTCGAACATCATCCGCGAGCCCTTGACCGGCCACGACGTGGTCCTGCCCGCACCGCGCTCGACGCGCCACTGGTTCGCGTCGCCGCGTTCGGCCGTCGGCTTCATGCGCCGCGCCGCCACGATGGACACGGCGCAGCTCGGCGCCCGCCGCTGCCTGAACATGCCGGGCCTGTCGGCGACGATCCAGGATGAGATCGACGCCCTGGAGCGGATCGCCGGCCCCGCCTGCGCGGCCCGCATCCACGATGAGCCCGACGAGCTGATCATGTCGATCGTGGCCGGCTGGCCGAGCAACTTCACCGCGGCTCGGGCGCGCTCGCTCGGCTTCGAGGCCGAGGCCTCGTTCGACGAGATCATCCGCGTCTTCGTCGAGGACGAGCTGGGCGGCGTCCTGCCGTGAAGGGCGTCGCCGTCGTCACGGGCGCCGGGCGCGGCCTCGGCCGCGTCGTCGCGCTCGCGCTGGCCGCCGACGGCTGGACCACCGTGGTCAGCGGCCGCGACTCCGAGGCGATCGCCGCCGTGGCCGCCGAGGCCGGAGACGGGGCGTTCTGCGTGCCCTGCGACGTGACCGACCCCGACCAGGTGCGCGCGCTCTTCGACGCGGCGGTCGAGCGCTGCGGTCGCGTCGATCTGCTCTTCAACAACGCGGGCGTCGCCGCCCGCGGCGTGCCGATGGACGAGCTCGAGGTCGACGAGTGGCGCCGCGTCGTCGACGTCAACCTCACCGGCGCCTTCCTGTGCGTGCGGGAGGCCTTCCGGGTGATGCGGGCGCAGGCGCCGCAGGGCGGCCGCATTATCAACAACGGCAGCATCTCCGCGGCCGTGCCGCGGCCCTGGTCGGCGCCGTACACGGCGACCAAGCACGCGATCACCGGCCTCACGAAGTCGGCCTCGCTCGACGGGCGCGCCTTCGGGATCGCCTGCGGGCAGATCGACATCGGCAACGCCGCCACCGACCTGACCGAGCCGATGCGCTCCGGGGCCGGGGTGCCGCAGGCCGACGGCTCGCGGAAGGTGGAGCCGACGATCGACCCGGCTCACGTGGCCGACGCCGTCCTCTACATGGCCAACCTCCCGCTCGACGCCAACGTGCAGTTCATGACCGTGATGGCCACGACGATGCCGTTCGTCGGGCGCGGCTAGGCCGTCGGGTCCGCCACCTCGAGCACGACCTCGCCGAGCGGGTCGTTGACGACCCGCACCCGCATCCCGGGCTCGACCCAGTGGGTGGCGACCAGGCTGCCGAGGGTGACCACCTCGCCGGCCCGCAGGCGCGCGCCGCGGGCGGCGAGCGCGTCGGCGAGCCAGGCCAGCGCGACCAGGGGGTCGCCGAGGATATCGGCGCCGCGGCCCGCGCCCACCTCGCTCCCGTCGATCTCCATGGTGGCCGTCGCGGCGGCGAGGGTGCGCGGGTCGAAGCCCTCGTGCTCGGGCCCGAGCACGAGGCCCGCGCCGAAGAAGTCGTCGGCGATCAGGGTCGGCGCGTCGAGCGAGGGGTAGTCGTCGTAGCGGTCCTCGACCAGCTCGATCGAGGCCATGCAGGCCCCGACCGCAGCCGCGGCCTCGGCGACCGTGCAGGTGCCACCGGGCAGGTCGCGGGCGAGCCGCACCGCCACCTCGCATTCGACGCCGAGGCGCGTGGCGCCGCGCGGGGCGATGCGGGCCGGGCTCGGATGGATCTCCGCGGTCAGGACCCCACCGGCGCTCGGGTTGCGGATGCCGAGGTAGTCCTGCATCACCTGCGTGGTGCAGCCGATCTTGTGGCCGCCCCAGGCGCCCTCGCCGGCCGCGGTCAGGGCGTCGTGCAGCGCGGCCTGGACGGCGTAGGCCTCGGCCTCGTCGGCGGGGTGCAGGTCGGGGTCGAAGCCGGGGAAGCGGCCGCGCGCGAGGCGCGCCGCGGCGAGGATGGCCGCCGCTTCGGCGACGGGGCGAGTCACGCCGCCGTCCCGCCTGCGGAGTCCGCGCGATCGCGACTGGCCCCGGTCACGCGGGCAGCATAGATCCCGGTATGCTCGTCCGGTGGACCGGTATCGCGGCTTCGCCCAGTTCGAGCGCGATCACATCCGCGAGTCCTTCAAGCCCGACTTCGAGTGGGCGGTGTTCGCCGAGCCCTCGCCGCGCAACCCACCGCGCGTCCCGCTCGCCGCGGCCCGGGTCGCCCTGATCTCGACGGCGGGCGCGCACCTGCCCGACCAGCCGCGCCACGACGGGGGCACCGACGGGGACCACACCTACCGGGCGATCCCGGCCGACGCCGACGGTGTCCAGCTCCACCACGGCGGGTACGACGCGCGACGCGCCCGCGCCGATCCCGACGTGGTGTTCCCGCTCGGGCTCCTGCACGAGCTCGCGGCCGATGGCGTGATCGGCGCGGTCGGGCCGGTCGCCTACGGGTTCATGGGCTACATCCCGGACACCGGCCCGCTTCTGGACGAGACCGGCCCCGAGGTGGCGCGGGCCCTGATCGGCGACGCCGTCGACCTCGCGCTGCTCGTCCCCGCTTGACCGGTCTGTCAGCAGTCGGTCGGGCTGCTTCAGCGGGTCTTCGACGAGCACGGCATCGCGACGGTGTCGATCACGCAGGTGCTGGAGATCACCGAGCTCGCACGGCCGTCCCTGGCCTGCCTGGTGGAGCACCCGTTCGGGCTGACGCTCGGCCCGATCGGCGATCGGGCCCTGCAGCGGCGCGTCCTCGTCGACGTCCTCGAGGCGGCGTACCGCGACGTTCCCGCCGGCACCGTGCTCGACCTCGGCTTCCGCTGGGAGCTCGACGACGAGCGCGAACGGCAGCTGGGCCGGGACGCCCGCTAGGCGCGGTCGCCCGCGTCGGCGACCGCTAGCGCGTGGCCTCGACGAGGGCCATCATGCCGTGGTCCTCGTGCACCAGGACGTGGCAGTGGAACACCCAGGTGCCGTCGAAGTCGTCGAACGGCAGCCGCAGGGTGACCGAGTGGCCCGGGCGGATCGCGATCGAGTCCATCCAGATCGGCTGGCCCCGCACGGGCACGCCGTTGCGGGCGACGACCTGGTAGTCGTTGACGTGGATGTGGAAGTTGTGCCACTCGGGCGAGCTGTTGCGGATCGTCCACTCCTCGACCGTGCCGACCTTGACCCCGAAGACGGGCCCGCCGGCGCCGTGGTGCCCGTTGCCCTCGTGGAACAGCTGGCCGTTGATGAAGAACTTCGGCGGTGACTGCGACAGCACGATCGTGCGCCGCTTCGCGATCGCGGTGCCGGGCCCGCGCAGGTCGCGCTGGCGGTGCTCGCGCAGGACGCGCGGGAAGGCCCGCGGCTCCTGCGCCTGGCCGGCGATGCGGAGCGTGGCCACGGTCACGCGCGGCTGCCTGCCATACGGCGTCGGCCGCTGGTTGAACCGCTGCTGCACGAGCGCGAAGTCGCCGGGCTCGGTGCCGGCGCGCACCAGCACCTCGGCGCGCTGCCCCGGGGCGAGCCAGATGCGGTCGATCCGCTGCGGGCGGTCGAGGGTGTTGCCGTCAATCGCCAAGCGCCGCAGCTCGACGCCGCCGCCCGGCACCTCGAGGCTGAGGAAGCGCTCGGTCGAGGCGTTGGCGACGCGCCAGCGCTGCGTCTCGCCCGGACGCAGCGCGATCCGCGGCTGGACCTGGCCGTTGATGGTGATCAGGCGGTGCTCGGGCGTCTGGTACTGCGAGCTGGTGGCGACGCCGTTGCGGATCTGGATGTTCTGGAAGACGAGCAGGCGCTCGCGCAGGTCCCCGACGCCGCGCACGTGGTCGAGGCCGCCGCGGACGATGATCATGCCGGCCTGGCCCGCGCCGACCTGCTGGTCGGTGTACTCGTGGCGGTGCGGGTGGTACCAGAAGAGCCCCGGCGGATGGTCGGCGGGGATCTCGTAGCGGTAGCGGTAGTCCTCGCCCGGGGCGACGTTCAGGAGCACGTCGTCGGAGGGGGCCTTCGGCGAGACGTGCATGCCGTGCACGTGGATGTTCGTGAGGTTGCCGAGCGGTTGCGGGAAGCCCGCGTACGGCTGGCCCGGGAAGAGCGGCGGCGGGTTCTCGGACGAGGCGCCATACGGCAGGTAGTTCGCGCGCAGGCGGTTGCGCAGGTGCAGCCGCACGGTGTCGCCCGGGCTGACCACGAGCGACGGCCCGGGGAACTGCCCGTTGTAGACCTGGCTGACCACGCGGCGCCCGCCGATCGTCGTCTGCGTCAGGCGCGCCGTCAGGGTGACCGCGAGCTCGCCGCCCATGGACGGGTGCTGGCGCGGCTCGACGAGCGGCTGGTTGCGCGCGAATCCGGCGCAGGCCGGGCAGTCGTCGCTCGTCGCGCCGGCCGTGCCGGGAGCGAGGGCGGCGGTGAGGGCGACGGCGGCGACGGCGAGGCGGCGGTGCATGGGCGCAGTGTAGGCAGCGGGCGGCGCAGACGCGCGCGCGCGGCTAGACTCGCGCCATGGCGGAGGCGGTGCAGGTCGCGGCGGCGGACGGGGTGCTCGAGGTGGTCCTCGACCGCCCGAAGGCGAATGCGATCGACCGCGCCACCAGCCAGGCGATGAACGCCGCGTGGCAGCGGCTGCGTGACGACCCCGAGCTCAAGGTCGGGATCCTGACCGGCGCCGGCGAGCGCTTCTTCAGCGCCGGCTGGGATCTCAAGGCGGCGGCGGCCGGCGAGGGAATGGACGGCGACTGGGGCGAGGGCGGCTTCGGCGGCCTCGAGCACCCCGTCGGGCTGCTCAAGCCCGTGATCGCCGTGGCGAACGGGATGGCGGTGGGCGGCGGCTTCGAGGTGCTGCTCGGCGCCGACCTGATCATCGCCGAGGAGCACGCCCGCTTCGCGCTGATGGAGGTGCAGCATGGGATCCTCGCGGAGTCCGCAGCCGTGCGCCTGCCGCGCCGGATCCCGCGCGCCGTCGCGATGGAGCTGATGATGACGGGCCGCTGGATGGACGCCGCGGAGGCCGAGCGCTGGGGCCTCGTCAACCGCGTCGTGCCGACCGGCGCGGGCCTCGCGGCGGCCCGTGAGCTCGCCCTCGGCCTCGCCGCCGGGGCGCAGCTGCCCCTGCATGCGATCAAGGAGACGGTCGACGCCACGTCCCACCTGCCGGAGGCCGAGGCGATGCGGGTGCGCGAGGAGCTCGAGAGCGTGAAGCGGGTGAAGGCCTCGGAGGACCAGGTGGAGGGCGCGCGCGCCTTCGCGGAGGGACGCGACCCCGTCTGGCGCGGTCGCTGATCGGCCCGGTTCGCGGGTACGATGACCACCATGCCCGGGGTCCTCGAGAGCCGCAATCCGGCGCGCCCGGATGAGGTGGTCGGCGCCGCTGCGCTGGCGGATCCCGCCGAGCTCGACGCGGAGATCGCAGCGGCGCGCGCGGCGCAGGCCGCCTGGGACGGGCTCGGGATCGTCGAGCGCGGGCGCATCCTGCGTCGCGCCGCCGGCGAGCTCGAGCGCCGCGCCGAGGACCTGGCCGCGCTGCTGACCGCCGAGCAGGGCAAGACGCTCGATGAGGCGCGGGTCGAGCTCGGCGGGTCCGTCGAGACCCTGCTCTACCACGCCGGTCACGCCCGCGACGCGGACGGCGCGACCTACCCGTCGGGCAACCCGGACGAGCTGATCCGCACCGTGCGCGTCCCGGTGGGCCTCGTGGCCGCGATCACACCCTGGAACTTCCCGGTTCAGATCCCGATCTGGAAGATGGCGCCGGCGCTCCTGCACGGCAATGCCGTGCTGTGGAAGCCCTCGAGCGAGACGCCGATGGTCTCGCTCGCGCTGGCCGAGGCGCTCGTGGCCGGCGGCGTGCCGGAGGACGTGCTGCGCGTCCTGATCGGCGGCGGCGACGTCGGCCGCGCGCTCGTCGCCCACCCGGCGGTCGGTGCGATCACCTTCACCGGGTCGGTGCCCGTCGGTCGCGGCATCGCGATCCAGGCGGCCGAGCGCGGCGCGAAGGTGCAGCTCGAGCTTGGCGGCCACAGCGCCTGCATCGTCTGCCCTGACGTGGATCCGGCGTGGGCCGCCGGCATCGCCCTCGCGGGGGCAATGGGCGGCAGCGGCCAGAAGTGCACGGCGACTCGTCGCATCATCGCCGTCGGCGCGGCCCTCGACCCGCTGCTCGAGGAGCTCCGCCGGCAGACGCCGCTGCTCGCTGTCGGCGACGGCGCGAGCGCGGGCGTGCAGATCGGCCCGCTGGTCTCCGAGCCGGCCCGGGACGGGGTCGCCGCGGCGCTCGCCGAGGCGCTCGCCGAGGGCGCCGAGGTCGTGGCGGAGGCGCCGGTGCCCGCGGACGGCGGCTGGTACCAGGCCCCGACCGTGCTGCGCGGCCACCCCGGCCTCGCCATCTGCCGCGAGGAGGTGTTCGGCCCGGTCGCCGTCGTGCTCGGCGTCGACGACCTCGACGCCGCGATCGCACTCGCGAACGCGACCGACTTCGGGCTGACCGCAACCGTGCTGACCCGCGACGAGCGGGCCGTCCGCCGCTGCGTGCGCGAGCTGGAGGCGGGGATCGTGAAGGCCAACGCGCCCAACACCGGCTCGGAGCTGCACGTGCCGTTCGGGGGGCTCAAAGACTCGTCCTTCCCCGCGCCGCGCGAGCAGAACGCGGCGAGCGCGGCGGAGTTCTTCACGTGGAGCAAGAGCGCGTACCTGCGCGTGCCGCCGGAGGCGGCATCGTGAGCGCGGTGGCCCCGGATCCGGCGGCGCTCGCCGACCTCGTGCCGCACCTCAGGCCGCCTGCGGTCGTGCTCGACCCCGCGGAGCTCGGGACGATCCGGCGCACCCGCCACGCCTTCTCGCGCTCGCTCCTGCGCACCGCCGCGCGCGAGCGCTGGACCGTGGAGACCGAGCTCTCCGAGCTCGACGCCGAGGGGCGCGGCACGATCATCCACCGCATCGACATGGGCGGCGTGGTCTGCCGGGCGATCGTCTTCTCCGACGTGATCGCGGAGGAGGATCGCGACGACCGCGTGATCGCCACCCGCTGGGACGCCGCGATCGCGCTCGTGGCCGGGCCGATCGACGCCGAGCGCCGTGTCGAGCTCGCCGCCAACGTGCCGCGGCAGGAGGACGGCCGCGCCCCCGCCGGCACGCTGATCTGGGGCCGCGCGAACCGCAGCGCGCGCTACTTCGACTACGTGGTCGGACGCCTCGCCGAGGGGCTCCAGCCGGAGCCGGACCGGGTCGGCGACGCTGCCTACCTGATCCGCTCGACGGCCTTCTACGCGAACGGCAAGTGGGGCCTCGCCGACTACGACGGGATCGCCGAGGATCACCCGCTGCGGCTGCCCTACCGGGCGCAGATGCTATGCGCGTGGCTCCTGCGCGAGACCTCGCTGCAGCTCGTGGAGCACTGCGCGCGGGCGCGCTCCGACCGCGCCGTGCCGCTCGCGGGTGCCTGGCGGCGCCACTTCGGGATCGGCAACGCCACGGGCCTCGGGATGGTGCCGTACGTGATCGTGCATCCCCGCGTCCTGCACAGCTGGGTGCTGCGCCGCGAGCTCGCCCTCGCCCACGCGCTCCGGCGCGAGCCCGCCGCGGGCGACCTCGAGCGCCTTGTCGCGCTGCTCGAGCGCACCCACCGCTACCTCGCCGAGCAGACGCAGCTCGAGACCGCGCCCTACCGGACGGGGCCGGAGCTCGCGGCCGGGCTCGAGCCGGTGCTCGCGCGGGCGCGCGCGCTCGCCGCGAATCCGTCGGCCGAGGCGCCCTTCCGCGCCCTGCACGAGCGGGCCTCCGCCGAGGGGATCGAGGTGCGCCAGGTCGTCGATTCGCTGCTCGTGGAGCTCGACGACAGCCTCGACGACGCCCTCGACGCGCTCCTGCCGGTCGACGAGCGGCTGGGGCTCGACCCGGCCCGCACCTGCGGCGAGCTGCTCGCGCGGATCGAGGACGACTACGGCTGGATCGACGCCTTCGCCTTCGACGACCCCGTGGAGACGGACATGTTCTGGTTCTACGCGGAGGACAGCCAGGAGCCGCGTCGGGCCCGCACGGGCGAGCCCGGGGAGGACGTGCAGATGCCGATCGGCGTCGCGCGCGCGGTGGCGGAGCTGCGCGCGGACCTGCGCGCCTGCGACCCCGACCTGCCGGTCGGCGATCTCCTCGTCGAGCGGCCGTGGCGGATCGGCACGGTGGAGCGCATCGAGGGGCTGGCCGACCACGCCTACGCCGAGGCGCGGGTCAACCCGCTCTCGTCGCGCTTCATCCCGCTCGACCTCCAGCGCTTCCAGCTCGCCTGCTACGGCATGGACAACTTCGACCCGCAGTCGACGGACTGGCTGCGCGTCACCCTCTACGGGGGCGCGCCGCGGGCCGAGGACGTCGCGGCCGGCGTGGACGACGACTGGCTCTTCTCGCCGCGGCCGGCGGCGGCCGCGTGACGTCGGCGCCCGGGCCGGTCGTCGACGGCCTCCAGATCAACGACTGGTCGCGCGAGATCCTGCTCGAGTGCCGCGCGGGCGGGATCGACGCGGTCAACGCCACGTGCGCCGTCTGGGAGGGGGCCGACGAGACGCGCGGGCAGGTCGCGGCGCTGCGGGGGGTCGTCGAGGCCAACGCCGACCTCGCGCTGATCGCGTCCGACACGGGTGACATCGCGCGGGCCCGGGCTGAGGGGCGCACGGCGATCCTGCCCGGCTTCCAGAACGCCTCGCCGTTCGAGCGCGACGTCGACCTCGTCGACGCCTTCCACGCCGACGGCGTGCGCATCGCCCAGCTCACCTACAACCGGCGCAACGAGGTCGGCGGGTCCTGCTACGACGCGGTCGACGAGGGGCTGACGGCGTTCGGGGTCGAGGTCATCGGCCGGATGAACGCCGTCGGGATGCTCGTCGACCTCTCGCACGTCGGCGACCGCACCTGTCGGGAGGCCGTCGATGCCTCGGCCCGGCCGGTCGCGATCACGCACGCCAACCCGCGCTCCTTCGTCGACGTGCCCCGCAACAAGCCCGACGACGTGATCCGGGCGGTCACCGCGCGCGGCGGCGTGATCGGCGTCTGCCTGTACCCGGCGGTGGCGGGGGCGGACCCGACGCCCGAGCGCTTCTGCGCGATGGTCGCGGACCTCGCCGAGCGGGTCGGGGTCGAGCACGTCGCGATCGGCACGGACTGCACCCGCGGCTGGGGCGACGACTACCTGCTCTACCTGCGCAGCGCCCGGCGCGAGCCCGAGCCCGGCGAGGAGATGCCCCGCTGGCCCGCGTGGCCCGGCTGGTTCCAGGGCCCGGCCGACATGCCCGCCCTGCGGGCCGGCCTCGAGGCGGCGGGGTTCGACGCGGCGTCGGCGGACCGGGTGATGGGCGGCAACTGGCTGCGCCTCCTCGACGCGGTGCTGGCCCCGGCATGACCGCGGGTCGCGAGCGGGTCGCAGTTGGCGAGATCGCCGTCGAGGTGGCGCGCGCGTACGTCGCGGCCGGGGCCTCCTCGGGCGAGGCGCGGGTCGCGGGCGATGCCGCGGCGCGCGCCGAGGTGCACGTCGGCGGCGGCGTGGCGCTCGCCGCCGAGGGTCTCGGCGCGGTGCCATCCGCACGCGTCGGGCTCGCGGTGGAGACCGGGGATCCGCCGCGGCTCGTCGACCCGGCGGATCGGGCGCTGCTCCTGCGCGTGCCCGTGGGTCTCGCCTGGCTCGGCGGCACGCCCGACCGGCGCCTGATCGCGCTGCCCGGCGCCGCCTGCCCGCCCGCCGTCGCCGGGCTCCTGCTGCGCGCGCAGCCGCCGGGGGTCGCCGTCGGCGCCTGCCCGGTGGTCGCGGGCCGCCCCGGGGACGGCGTCGGGGTCGCGGCCGACGGCGCGCTGCTCGACGTCGCCGCCGCTGCGGTGCCCGTCGCCGCCGCCGCCGCGCTGGGCGAGGGGCTTGTGCTGCTGCGCCTCGACGCCGCGGCGCACGGGTCGCCGCGGGCGTCGGCGGATGCGCTCGCGGTGACCTGGCGGGCCGCATCGGCGACGGGGCTCGAGGTCGACGGGGCGGCCTGGGGCGTCGTGGCCCGTGCGGCCGCGCGCTATCTCGTGCCCGACGCCTGACCCGGCTCAGTCCGCCGGGAGGACCTTGCCCGGGTTCATCAGGCCGAGCGGGTCGATCGCGTCCTTGATCGTGCGCATCATCCCGACCGCGGCAGCGCCGTGCTCCGCCTCGAGGTAGCCGGCCTTGCCGTACCCGACGCCGTGCTCGCCCGAGCAGGTGCCGTCCATCGCCAGCGCGCGCCGCACGAGCCGGTCGTGCAGCGCCTCCGCCGCCGCGACCTCGGCGGGGTCGTCGGGGTCGAGCAGGATCGTGAGGTGGAAGTTGCCGTCGCCGACGTGGCCGAGGATGGTGGCGGTGACGCCTGACGCGTCCAGGTCAAGGCGGGTCTCCTCGACGCAGTCGGCGAGCCGCGACACGGGCACGCAGACGTCGGTCGCCATGCCGCGGCAGCCGGGGCGCAGCGCGACCGCGGCCTCGTACGCCTGGTGGCGCGCCGACCACAGGCGCCGCGCCTCGACCGGGTCGTCCGTCCAGGTGTAGCCCTCCGCGCCGTGCCCGGCGACGACCGCGCCGAGGCGGTCGGCGTGCTCGCGCACCCCGGCCGCCGAACCGTGCAGGTCGAGGAAGAGGGTGGGGCGCTCCGCGATATCGAGGCCGCTGCGCAGGGCGGTGGCCCGCATCTGCAGGGCATCGAGCAGCTCGATGCGGGCGACGGGCAGCCCCAGCTGGATCGTCTCGGCGGCGGCCTCGACGGCGGCGCGGACGCTCGGGAAGCTGACGACGGCGGCGCTCTCGGCCTCGGGCAGGGGGTGCAGGCGCAGGGTCAGCTCGCAGATCACGCCGAGCGTGCCCTCGGAGCCGATCATCAGGTGCGTGAGGTCGTAGCCGGCGGACGACTTGCGCGCCCGGGAGCGGGTGCGGGCGATCGAGCCGTC
>JAURLF010000190.1 GCA_030831375.1 Gaiellales bacterium
CAGGAGGGTCGTGTCCGCCTCGGGGATCGCCTGGTCGATGATGTCGCGGAGCAGGAACGCGGGCACCATTCCGAGCGCGCTCGAGACGACGATCAGGAGCAGCACGACGGTCAGCCGCGAGCGCTCCGGCCGGAACAGCCGCGTGACGCGGCGCAGGTTCGCGCGCCGGACCTCGGGGTCCTCGGGCCGCTGGGGCTTCTCGCCCACGTCGAACGTGCCGTGTCTGCCGCGTGCGCTCATCCGGACGAACGGTAGATCGCGCCCGCGCCCGCCGCGGCGCAAGCCGCCGCAGGGGCCTGCGGCGAACCACCAGCGGGAGGGCGTCCGCCGGGCGCCCCTACGCTTTCCACCGATGGCCCACGAACACGACCACGAGCACGACCACGACGCGCCCGGCCACGTGCACGGGCCCGGCTGCGGCCACGACCACCACGACGACCCCGACCAGGCCGAGGCCGAGCGCCTCGCCGACGAGCTCGCCGACGCGACGGCGCGGTTCGCGGGCCAGCTCGGCTGGGCGATCGGGCCGCACCGCGACCGCACCGGCTGGTCGCTCGCCGGCGCGCCCGTGGCGGTCGTCTTCGAGCGCGCCCCGAACCGCGCCGCCAAGCCGAAGCACCGCTCGGGGCAGCTCGCGCCCGAGCTGCTGCCGTTCCTCGTCGACGCGGTGCTGCGCACCCGCGAGCGGCTCGCCTACGCCGACGGCGAGGACAACCCGTACCTGATCCCGCTCGTGCTCGGCTGCTTCTACGCGGTCGAGTCGGCGCGCTCCGGCGCGCTCGGGCTCGGCCCGGAGACGCGCCGCGACCTGCCGCAGGTCGAGCTGCTCGCCGACGACGACGCGACGGCCGACATCCGCGGCGTTCCCGGCACCGCGATGCTGCGCGCGATCGCCCCCGTCGAGAGCGACGACGGGACCGAGCGCGTCATGGCCGTGCAGTTCGTCTGGCGCTCCTAGAGCGGGCCCGCGCGGCGTGGTAGCGTCGCGCCGTATGGCCGAGAGCGAACTCGAGCGGCTCCGCCGCGAGGCCCGCGACGACCCGGATGGCTTCTGGGCGCGCGAGGCCGCGGACCTGCCCTGGTTCACGCCGTGGAGGCGCGTGCTCGAGTCGACGCCGCCGACGTTCGCGTGGTTCCGGGGGGCCACCACGAACGTCACCTACGCCTGCCTCGACCGCCACGTCGAGGCCGGGCGCGGCGACGCGGCCGCGCTCGTCTGGCTGCGCGAGGACGGCGCCGAGCGGCGGCTCACCTACCGCGAGCTCCTGCACGAGGTCGAGCGGGTCGCGGCGTCCCTGCGCGCGCTCGGGATCGGGAAGGGCGACCGCGTCACGGTGTCGATGCCGGTGTCGGTGGAGGCAGTCTGCGTGATGCTCGCCTGCGCCCGCATCGGCGCGATCCACAGCGTCGTCTTCGCCGGCTTCGGGGCGGGCGCGCTCGGCCAGCGGATCCGGCTGTCCGGCTCGAAGGCCGTCTTCGTCGCCGACGCGACGCGACGGCGCGGCGCCGCCGTGCCGCTGAAGGGCATCCTCGACGAGGCGCTCGCCGAAGGCGACCACCAGGTGGAGCACGTGATCGTGCAGCGTCGCGAGCCCGACGCCGCCCCCGTCGCCGCCGGCGAGCTCGACTGGGAGGCCTTCCTCGCGCTCGGCGCGGGCGGCGACGGCACGTTCGAGGCCGTCGACGCGATGGATCCCCTCTTCATCCTCGCCACGAGCGGCACCACCGCCACCCCGAAGCTGGCCGTGCACGTGCACGGCGGCTACATGGCCGGCCTCGACGCGATGGGCCGCTGGGTCTACGGCCTCGGCCCCGACGACGTCTGGTGGTCGACGTCCGACATCGGCTGGATCGTCGGCCACTCGTACATCGTCTACGGGCCGCTGCTCGCCGGCGCGACCTCGATCGCGTACGAGGGCTCGCTCGACTTCCCCGACGTCGAGCAGCTGTGGCGGATCATCGACCGCGAGCGGGTGACGGGGCTGTTCACCGCGCCGACGGCGGTGCGGATGCTGATGCAGCACGGCGCGGATCCCGCCCGGGGCCATGACCTCTCCAGCCTGACGCGCGTCTTCTGCGCGGGCGAGACCCTCAACCCGCCCGCCTGGGAGTGGCTGCAGCGGGACGTCCTCGCCGACCGGGTGCCCGTGATCGACCACATGTGGCAGACGGAGACGGGCGTGCCGCTCTTCGCCAACCCCTGGGGCCTCGGCCTCGAGGAGATCCGGCCCGGCTCCGCGGGACTGCCGATGCCCGGCTGGGACGCCGCCATCGTCGACCCGCAGACCCACGCGGAGCTGCCGCCGGGCGAGACGGGGATGATGGTCGTGCGTCGCCCGTTCCCGTCCCTGACCCCGACCCTGTGGGGCGACCCGGAGCGCTGGGCGCGCGACTACTGGGCGCGCGTGCCCGGCTGCTACACGAGCGGCGACGCGTGCCGCTTCGACGCCGAGGGCTACGCCTGGTTCAGCGGCCGCGCCGACGAGGTGGTCAAGATCGCGGCGCACCGGATCGGCACCGTCGAGGTCGAGACGGCCTTCCTCCACCACCCCGCCGTCGCCGAGGCCGGTGCCACGGGCCGCCCCGACGAGCTGCGCGGGGAGGTGATCGCCGCCTTCGTCGTCCTCAAGCCCGGCGTCGAGCCGTCGCCCGACCTCGAGCGCGAGCTGCGCGCCACCGTCCGCGACGTGCTCGGGCCGGTCGCCGTGATCGGCGAGGTGCACATCGTCTCGAGCCTGCCGAAGACGCGCTCCGGCAAGATCATGCGCCGCGTCCTCCGGGCCGTCGTCACCGGCGTCGACGTCGGTGACGTCTCCACGATCGAGAACGAGGGCTCCGTCGAGGACGCCCGTGCCGCGGCCGAGGCGCTGCGGCGCGAGACCGACTGACCTAGTCGGGGATCGCCTTCAGCTCCGCGAACATGCGGAACCCGCCGTCCGGCGCCGTCGCGTGGATGTCCACCTTGTCGACCTTGTCGTAGACGCCGATCCCGACGGTCGTCATCTGCAGGCGACCGAGGAACCCGGTCGCCATGTTGTGCAGCGGCTCCCGGAACACGAGGTGCTCGTCCGTCAGCTCGAAGTCGACGCCCTCGTGCACCTCGTGGCCGTTGAGGTACACGACGAGGCTGCCGACGGCGTCCTCCGGCCGGGGGACGCGGTGGCCGGTGTATCCCTGCTTCCTCGCCATGGCTCCATCGTAGGATGGGCGGCTCCCGCGCCCGCCGGTAGAGTGGCCTCGTGCCGCCCGGGACGCTCGACCTGCACTGCCACTCGACGGCGTCCGACGGCAAGCTGGCGCCGGCCGAGGTCGTGCGGCTCGCCGCCGAGCGCGGCGTCCGGCTGCTCGCCCTGACCGACCACGACACGCTCGCGGGCGTCGCCGAGGCGCAGGCCGCGGGCGAGACGCTCGGCGTCCGCGTCCTGCCCGGCATCGAGCTGTCGGCGCGCTGGCCGCGCGGGCAGTGCCACCTGCTGGCGTGGCTGCCCGACCCCGTGCCCGACGCCTTCCTCGCGTGGACCCGGGAGCGCTCCGCCGACCGCGCCGAGCGCGCACAGCGGATGGTCCGACTGCTGCAGGAGCAGGGGATCGCCATCGACTGGGAGGACGTGGCCCGCGAGGCCCGCGGCAACGTCGGACGCCCCCACGTGGCCGACGCCCTGATCGCGCGCGGCGCCGCCCGCGACCGCCCTGAC
>JAURLF010000191.1 GCA_030831375.1 Gaiellales bacterium
GTCGTACTCGTCGAGGTGCAGCAGCTCGAGCCCCGGGAAGGCCGTCGCCAGCTCGTCGACCGTGTAGAGGTGGTCGAGCTGCTTCGGGCCGCCCGTGCCGTAGGCCAGCTGGCCCGGGCCGTAGCCCTCGAGCAGCAGCAGGCCGCCGGGGGCGAGCGCGTCCGCCATCTGCCGGAACATGCGCGCGCGCCCCGTGGGGTCCGTGAACTGGATGAAGATCGCGACGACGGCGTCGTAGGCGCCGACGGGCCAGTCCCACTCCTCGAGGTCGGCCTGCTCGAAGCGCACCGCCGCGCCGCGCTCCGCCGCGAGCCGCTCGGCCTTGGCGAGCGCGTTCGCCGCCGCCTCGACCGCGTGCACGTCGTGGCCGAGGCCGGCCAGGAACGTCGAGTTGCGGCCCTCGCCGTCGGCGATGCAGAGGACGCGGGCGCCGGGCCCGAGGCGGCCGGCCTCGCGCGCGAGGAACGCGTTCGGCGCCGTCCCGAACAGGTAGACGTCGCCCGCGAAGCGCTCCTCCCAGGTCTGGATGTTCGCCTTGCTCATCAGGGGGTCGGGCTCGCGGGGCGCGGGGGCGCGTCGCAGCCGGTGCGGGCAGCGTAGCCGGGCGGACCGGTGCGGGCGGGTGGGCGCGCCGCCGGTGCGGCTGCGCGCGGAGCCCGTGCGGATCCGCGCGTACCGAGGTGCCCCGGAGCGGGCAGGATGCGGCCATGAGCCGACGGGATACCACGGGTATACTCGCGTCCGTGCCCCTCGAGACCACCATCAAGGTCGACCGCGCCCTGCGCGACCGCATCAACGCCGCCGCGCGCGCCGAGCGGCTGACGCCCGCGCGCTTCCTCGACGTGCTGCTCGAGGAGCACGAGGCGCAGCGTTGGGCGGAGGCCGCCGCGGCCGAGCTGGCCGCCGCCCCGGTGGAGGCGGCGCGCGACGCGCGCGCCCTGGACGCGACCCTCGCCGACGGCCTGCGCGACGAGCCGCCCTACCCGCGCGAGCCGGGGGACTGCGAGCCGCTCGAGGACGACGCCGCGCCGGACCGGACGGGGCGCTGATGCCGCTCGAGCCGGGCGACGTCCTGTGGGCGGACCTCGGCACCGGCGCCGGGCGCGAGCAGGAGGGCTGGCGCCCGGTCGTGGTCGTCTCCGCGGCGGCCCGCGCCGCCGGCCCGGAGGGCCTCGTGACCGTCGTGCCGTGCACCACGGTCGAGCGGCCGTGGCGCACGCGGGTGCCCCTGCGCGGCGCGCTGCGGCTGCGCCGCGCGACGTTCGCGATGACCGAGCAGGTGCGCACCATCGACCGCTCCCGCATCACGGGCCGCGCGGGCCGCGTCGACCCGGCCTGCCGCAACGAGATCGCCCGCACGCTGCGGCGCCTGTTGATCCGGCCGACGCCCTTCTCCGCGTAGCCCGGCCGGTGCCCGTCAGGCGCCGAGCGCCCGGATCGCCCCGTAGATGACCTCCGCGGCGAGCGCAGCGTCGCGCGTGTCGGAGTCCTCGAGCGGGGTGTGCGAGAGGCCGTCCTTGCACGGCACGAAGACCATCGCGGTCGGCACGCGGTCGGCCACGCACATCGTGTCGTGCGCGGCGCCCGACGGCATCACCATGAACGGCTCGCCCGTCGCCTCGGCCTCCGCGGTCAGCGCGGCCACGATGCCCTCGTCCATCGGGGTCACGTCGAGCCCCTGGCGCTCGACCCACTCGAAGCCGACGCCGCGGGCTTCGGCCCGCTCCTGCGCGTACGGCACGATCCGGTCGCGCAGCTCGAGGTGGCCGCCCGTCACCGAGCGCGTGTCAAGCGAGACGCGCATCCCGCCCGGCACGACGTTGATCAGGCTGGGGAACGACTCGACCTCGCCCGTCGTGCCGACCGTCGTCTCGCCGATCTCGTCGGCCAGCCGCTCGACCTCGAGGATCGTCTCCGCGGCCGGGATCGCCGCGTCGACCCGGAAGCCCATCGGGGTGGCGCCCGCGTGGTCGGCGCGGCCCGTGAAGTGGAAGTCGCCGTGCACGTAGCCCGCGATCGCGTGGACGACGCCGAGGCGGTTGCCGGTGTCCTGCAGGACGCGGCCCTGCTCGATGTGCAGCTCGATCCAGCCGGTCAGCCCGTCGAGCTCGGTGATCGAGTCGCGCCAGTCCCCGACCGGGTAGCCGGCCGCCGTCGCGGCGTCCCAGAAGGACACGCCCTCCGGGCTCACGAACTTGCCCTTCAGCTCCTCCTCGGTCACGCGCTGCAGCATGATCCGCGAGCCGAGCAGCATCTGCCCGAAGCCGGAGCCCTCCTCCTCGAGGAAGGAGATCAGGCGCAGCGGCACATGCTCGCCCGACTCCTGCGCGAGGCGGCAGACCTCGAGCGCCGTGACCACGCCGAGCGTGCCGTCGTACTTGCCGCCGTTGCGGTTCGAGTCGCAGTGCGAGCCGATGCCGAAGGCGGGTGCGCCCTTCGGCACGTTCGAGGCGATCAGGGTGCCGACGGGGTCGCGCCAGACCTCGAAGCCGATCGCCTCGAGCTCGCGCGTGAAGTACCGCAGCGTGTTCTCGTAGACGTCGGTGTACGCGTAGCGGCGGATGCACTCGTCCGACTCGGTGAAGTCGGGCCCGGCCAGCGTCTCGATGTCGTTCTCGATGCGCGCCGCCGAGCGGTCGCGGTCGATCGTCGCGGTCTTCGCCATCTCGTATCTCCCCCTGGGGTCCCCCCGGCGCTCCGGCTACACCTCGACGTCGCCGAAGGCGCCGGCCTCGGCGAGACGGTCGATCTCGTCGTCCTCCATGCCCGCCAGCTCCTGCAGGACCTGGCGCGTGTGCTCGCCGCGCTTCGGCGCGGGGCGGAGCTCCTCGGCCGCGCCCGGCATGCGCAGGGGCGAGCGGACCTGGCGGACGGTGCCGAGCACGGGGTGCTCGGTCTCGGCGATCAGGTCGCGCGCCACCGTCTGCGGGTCGGCGCAGGCCTCGGCGATCGAGTAGATCGGGCCCGACGGCACGTCGGCCGCGGCCAGCGCCGCCACCCAGTGCGCGGTCGTGTCCGTCGCGAGGACGGCCTCGAGTTCGGCCGTGCAGGCGTCGCGGTGCTCGGAGCGCGCGGCCATCGTCGCGAAGCGCTCGTCCTCGAGCATCCACTCGGTGCCGAGCGCGCCGCACAGGTTCTCGAAGAACTTCTGCTTCGCGCAGGCGATCACGACCCAGCCGTCCGCCGTCGGGAAGTTCCCGAACGGCACGATCGACGGGTGCGACGAGTTGCGTGTGCGGATCGGCTCCCAGCCGCGCGACAGGTGCCAGGTGGTGACGTACATGTCGAGGTTGAGCGCCGTCTCGAACAGCGACACGTCGACGTCGCAGCCGACCCCGTCGCGGCGCGCGCGCCAGAGCGCGCACATCATCCCGAGCGCGGCCGCGTAGCCCGTCGACATGTCGACGAGGCTGAGGCCCGACTTCGTCGGCGGCCCGTCGGGGTCGCCCGTCAGGCTCATCCAGCCCGCCATGCCCTGCGCGATGTAGTCGTAGCCGCCCTCGGCGGCGCGCGGCCCCGTCATCCCGAAGCCGGTCAACGACGCGCACACGATCGCCGGGTTGAGGTGCTTGAGGTCGTCGTAGGTGATGCGCAGCTTGGCCGGGCCGTCGCCGCGCAGGTTCGAGAAGACGGCGTCGGCGTGGGGGACGAGCCGCTCGAACGTCTCGCGGCCGACCGCGGAGCGCAGGTCGAGCGAGATCGACTCCTTGTTGTGGCAGAAGGTCTCGAAGAAGAGCGAGTCCTCGCCCTCCTGGAACGGCGGCACGTAGCGGCCGATGTCGCCCTTCGAGCCCGGGTCCTCGAGCTTGACGATGCGGGCGCCGAGGTCGGCGAGGTGGACCGTGCCCCAGGGGCCGGCGCCGTACTGCTCGACGGCGAGGATGGTGACGTCTTCGAGGGGGCGGCGCATGGGCGGCAGCGTAGCCGGAATACGTCCGGTCGGTGGGGGATTCGGCGCCGGCGGCGGGAGGCCCGCAAACGCGAAAGGGGGCGGCGGCCGCAGCCGCCGCCCCCCGGTTTCGCGTGCCTAGCGCTTCGCCGCCACGGCCTTGCCCGTGTGCGGGCTGACGGCCATGCGGTGCGGCAGCTTCACGAGCGAGAGGAGCTCGCCCTGGAAGCTGCGGCCGCGCTTCTTCGCGAGCTGCGCGCGCAGCTTCTTGGTCTTGGCCTGGTCGACCTCGAGGGTCCTCGGGTCGATCACGACGCCGTAGGCCTCACGCGCCAGCTCGATCGTCGTGAAGTCGTCGAGGACGTCCTCGCGGACGAGCTTCGGGTCGCGCTTGAGCGGGTTCCCGTAGCCGCCCCCGTTGGGCTCGATCAGCTCGATGGCGTCGCCCGCGTCGCACATCAGGCCCGTCACCTTGGCCGGGATCTCCGTGAAGCCCTTGGCCTTGTGGTGGCGGACCATCGCCGGCAGGCCGTCGTAGCCGCCGAAGATGCCGCGCGGCGGGTCCGTGTGGCGGTCGCCCTCGCACGAGTACGCGCCCGGCTCGAGGAACCGGTTGACGCGCACGATGCCGACGCCGCCGCGCCACTGGCCCGGGGCGGCCGGCTCGTCGCGCAGCTCGTAGCGCTCCGTCCGCATCGGGAAGCGCATGTCGAGCTCCTCGATCGGGTTGTTGCGCGTGTTCGCCATCAGGCAGTCGACGGAGTCCATGCCGTCGCGGCCCTTGCGGCCGCCGTAGCTGCCCTCGTTGACCTCGAGGTACAGCCAGTACTCGCCCTTCTCGGGGATGAAGCCGGCGTACGAGCAGAAGTGGATCGCCGCCGAGTTGCCCGCCGTGACGAGGTCGGGGACGACCTTCGACAGGGCCACGATCGTGTTGTCCACGACGCGCTGGCACTGGTTGAAGCGCGAGAAGCACGCGCGCGGGAAGTTCGGGTTGAAGATCGTGCCCTTGGGCGCGATCACGTCGACGCAGCGGAAGATGCCGTCGTTCTGCGGCACCGGCTCGTCGAGGCGGTCCTGGTCGAGCAGGATCGTGCGGATCGCGAAGTACGCCGCCACGAGCAGCGACCCCTCGAACGGCACGTTGTAGCCCGTCGGCACCTCCGCGTTCGACCCGGTCAGGTCGATCGTGACGTGGTCGCCCTTGACGATGATCTTCGTCTCCACGCGCAGGCGCAC
>JAURLF010000192.1 GCA_030831375.1 Gaiellales bacterium
CTTTCAGGTAGACGCGCAGCGGCACGAGGGTGAAGCCCTTCTGGTCGACCTTCGCGCGCAGCTTCTCGATCTCGCGGCGGTGCAGGAGCAGCTTGCGGTCGCGCAGACGGTCGTGGTTGCGCATCCCGGCCTGCGGGTACGGCTCGATCGTGGCGCCGACGAGCCAGACCTCGCCGCCGCGGATCATCGCGTACGCCTCGCTGATCGAGGCCGATCCGGCGCGCAGCGACTTGATCTCGCTGCCCGTCAGCGCGATCCCCGCCTCGACGTTGTCCGACAGGTGGTAGTCGTGCCGCGCGCGCCGGTTCTGCGCGATCGTGCGCTCGCCCTCGCCGCTCATGCGGCACATCCTACGCGGGAGCTAGGCGCCGGCGATCTCCACGATGCGGCGCGCCTCGAGCGCGGGTGCCGTCTCGGTGCCCGGCGTCGACACGACCAGCTCGACGGGCCCCGCCAGCGTGCGCGGCACGGGGATCGAGGCGGCGAAGGCGCCGCGGCACGGCTGGTCGATGATGCGGTTGGCAACCTCGAGGCCGTCCTGGACGAGGCGGATCACGATCGGGCCGCCGTCCGAGCGCAGGCGGCCGCGCACCTGCAGCGTCGCCTCGATCAGCGCACCGTCCTGCGGGCGCAGGAGCTCGAGCGCGGGCTCCCCCGCGAACGGCTCGGCGTCCTCCTTGGTGACGGCGCAGCCCGCGCTGCCGCGCTGCGCCTCCGCCCCGACGACGAAGCTGAGGTCGGCGCGGGTCAGCGGCGGCTCGAGCACGTCCGGGTCGCCCGTCAGCGTGCTGAGGCCGTACGGCCGCCCGTCGACCCGGACCCGGACGGCGTCGACGCCGCCGCCCGCCGTGACGGTGTAGACGACCTGGTAGAGCGCGAGCAGCGCCTCCGCGTCCCCGTCCGCGTCCGGGTCGGGCAGCGCGGACAGGTCGACGATCGCCGTGCGCCCGTCCTGGCGGTACGCGAGCAGGCGCGTGCCGTCGGGGATCGCGGTCGCGTAGCGGAGCGAGCGCTCGGCGGCCGTCGGGCCCTCGAGCAGCGCGGCCAGCCCCGACTCGGCCACGCCCGCCCCGACCTCGACGCTGCGCCGCGTCGGCGCCGGCTCGTCGAAGCGCAGGAAGTAGACGATCGCGACGCCGGGCGCCGGCTGCGGCACGACGGCGGCCTCGACCGCGTCGGCCCCCGTCGCCGGCGACACGACGGCGCGGTCGCCGGCCGCCACGAAGCCCTCGTCGCGGATGCCGTCGTCGGCCGAGCTGCACGCAGCGAGGGCGAGCGCGGCGATGACGGCGATCAGGGCCCGGCTCACGCCGGCCTCCCGGCGGGCACGCCCGCCTCCTCGTGCACGCGCGCCGCCGGCGGCAGGCGCACGGTGGCGACGGCACCGCCGTCGTCGCGCAGGACGAGCTCGCCGCCGAGGACGCGCGCCTGGCCCTCGGCGATCGCGAGGCCGAGGCCGGTGCCGCCCCCGCGGGCCCGCGACGCCATCGCGAAGCGGTCCGCGGCCTGGCCGAGGAAGGCCCCGAAGCCGTCGCCCGCGTCGCGCACGGTGACCGCCAGCGCGTGCGCCTCGACGTCGACGGCGAAGGGCGCGCGGCCGTGCCGGCGCGCGTTCTCGATCAGGTTGACGAGCACGCGCTCGAGCCGGCGCGGGTCGGACTGCACGGCCAGCTCGGCGGGGCCCGTCACGGCGGCGTCCGGGAGCCGGTCGCGCACGACGTCCTGGACGAGGCGCATCAGGTCGAAGCGCTCCGACAGCGCCGTCTCCGCGCCCGCGTCGAGGCGCATCACCTCGAGCAGGTCCTCCACGAGCATCGCCAGGGCCCGCGCCCGCTCCTTGACCATCACCGCGTCCGGGCTGTCGTCGAGGAGCGACGAGGCGGCCACGAGGCCCGTGATCGGCGTGCGCAGCTCGTGCGCGACGTCGGCGGAGAAGCGCCGCTCGCGCTCGGCGGCGTCGTCCAGCTCGTGGATCGTGCTGCTGAGCGAGTCTGCCATCTCGTCGAGGGCACGCCCGAGCGCGGCGATCTCGTCCGAGCCGCGCGGGTTCAGGCGCGCGTCGAGGTCGCCGTCGGCGAGGCGCTTCGCGAGTTGCGCCGAGCGGCGGATGCGGGCCGACATCGCGGACGCCACGAGCACGCCGAGGAGCGCGCCGACGACGGCGGCGACGGCGGTGATGCGGATCAGGGCGTCGCGCAGCGCGTCGAGCTCCTGCATGTCCTCTGCGAACGACTGGCGCACGTAGATGGCGCCCGTCCCGACGAGGCTCGTGCCCGCGTAGACGGCCGGTGCGGTGCCGCCGAGGACGGGCTCCGTCAGGATCCGCCCGGGGCTCGCATCGACGCGCGCGGTCAGCGTCACCGGCAGCCCCGCCGCCACCGCCGCGTCGCCGACGGCGCCCTCCTCGCCGACGACGTAGGCGCCCGACGGCGTCACGGTGGCGCCGCCCGGCAGCTTCAGGCGCGCGATCGACGCAGCGGTCCTGAGCTGGCGGGCCGCGGTGTCGCGAGCGCGGTCGAGACGCTCCGTCTCGCTGCGCTGGTAGACGGCGACGCTGATGCCCCCGGCGACGAGGGCGCTGATCACGGCGATCGCCAGGGCGAGCCGGACCCGCAGGCTCACGCGTCCTCGCTCGGCCGCACCAGCTTGTAGCCGACGCCGCGC
>JAURLF010000193.1 GCA_030831375.1 Gaiellales bacterium
ACGAGCAGGATCGCCGTCAGGTTGTCAAGGAAGGCCGACATCACCCCGGTCAGCATCCCGAGCAGGAACAGCAGCCGCATCGGCCGTCCCTGCGAGAGGCGCGCGGCGTGCAGCCCCAGGTAGCCGAAGATCCCCGTCGGCTCGACGAGCACGACGATGATCATCATCCCCACGAGCAGGCCGAGGGTCTGCCAGTCGATCGACGTCACCGCCGTGTCGACGGTGAGCGCGCCGACGAGCACCACGCCGGCAGCGCCGAGCAGCGCGATCTTCGTGCGGTCGATCCAGTCCGCCACGATGGCGATCAGCGCGGCTGCGAAGATCGCGGAGACGAGCAATGCCACGTCGGAGTCCCCCTCTCCGCCGCATGCGGCGGGTCGTTGTTGCCGACCAGGCTTCCCGGCGCTCCGCCTTGGAGTATACGGGCCGAGGCGCCTACGCCCGCCAGAAGGCGCGGCTGAGCACCACGAGCACGGGGAAGATCTCGAGCCTCCCGACGATCATCAGGAGCGCGAGGAAGACCTTCGACGGGTCGGAGAACGGCGCGTACGAGCCCATCGGTCCGAGGAAGCCGAAGCCGGGGCCGACGTTGCCGATCGACGCCGCGGCCGCGCTCAGCGCGTCCTCGAAGTTGAGCCCCGCGGGTGCGCCCGGGTCGACGAGGAGCACCACCCCGCTGAGCAGCACCAGCGCGACGTAGAGCAGCACGAAGACGAGGACGCCGTGGATGATGCGCGCGTTCACGGGCCGATGGTTGATGCGGATCAGACGCACCTGCTCGGGGTGCACCGTGGCGCGGATCTCGCGCAGGATCACGCGGCCGAAGAGGACGACGCGCATGACCTTGAGCGCACCCGTCGGGCTGCCGGTGCAGCCGCCGATGAACATCAGCACGAACAGCGTCATCAGCGCGAGCTCCCCCCACGCCGCGAAGTCCGCCGTCGCGTAGCCGGTGCCCGTCGTGATGGAGGCGACCTGGAAGACGGCCTGGCGGGCGCCGTCGGCGAGGCCGTAGGTCCCCGCGGAGAGGAGCTCGACGAGCACGATCAGCGAGCCGACGGCGAGTATCCCGAGGTACCAGCGCAGCTCGTCGTCTTTGAAGCTCGACACGCGGCCGAGGGCGATCGCCCGGAACCACAGCGCGAGGTTCGTGCCGGCGATGATGATCGCGACCGCGATCAGCCACTGCGCCCACGGCCCGAACGGCTCGATCGAGCGGGGGTCGGGCGAGAAGCCGCCGGCCGACACCGTGGTGAAGGCATGCGCCACCGCCTCGTACGGCCCCATGCCCGGCGCGAGCCCTGCGGCCCCGAGCGCCGTCAGGCCCACGATCACGACGATCGTCAGGGACACGTACACGCCGACGATGCGCAGGGTCGAGGCGCGCAGGTGCGGCGCGAGCTTCTCGAGCTGCGGTCCGGCGACCTCCGTCTCGACCAGCTGGCGCCCGCCGACTGCGAGCCGCGGCAGGAAGATCACGGCGAGCACGATCAGCCCGATGCCGCCGATCCACTGCGTCTGCGAGCGCCACAGGAGCAACGCCCGCGGCTGCGCCGGCAGGTCGGTCATGGTCGTGGCGCCCGTGGCGGTGAAGCCCGCCGTGCTCTCGAAGAAGGCGTCGACGACCGATTGCGGGCCACCCGCGGCGCTGCCCAGCATGTACGGGAGGATCCCGAGCGCGGACAGCCCGATCCAGGTCAGGACGGCGGCGGCGAGCGCCTCCCGGCGGTTCGGCGCATCGACGCGGCGGCCCGCGAGGTACGCGCCGGCGAACAGGGACACGCTGAGCGCGAGCGGCAGCGCGAAGGGGAGCAGGGGCTCGCCCAGCCAGGCCGCGTACGCCATCGGCGCGGCGATCGTCAGGCCGGCGCCGCCGACGACGAGGCCGACCACGCGCAGTGCGGGCGCGAGCCGCACCGTGGACGACCGGTGGGTGGCGATGGCGCTCACCGCAGCCAGTACGCCCGCGTGGCGAGGACGAGGACGGGGATCAGCTCGAGACGGCCGATCCACATCAGGAGGACCATCACCGCCTTCGCCTCCCAGGGGAACGCCGCGTAGCTGCCCATCGGCCCGGCCTGCCCGACGCCGGGACCGACGTTGCCGATCGTGGTCGCGGCCGCGACGAGCGCGTCGAAGGCCCCGAGGTCGAAGCCGCGTAGGGTCGCGATCAGGAGGATCGCGAGGGCGCCGATGGCGAACGTGACCAGGTAGAGCCCGATGAAGGCGGTCGCTCCCTGCAGCGCCGCCTCCCGCACCGGCCGCCCGTTCTGGCGCACCGGCAGCACCTTCTCGGGATGGACCGCGGTCTCCACGTCGCGCCGCGCGGAGGCGAGGGCGAGGCGGATGCGGACGACCTTGATCGAGCCCGAGGTGGAGCCGGCGCAGCCGCCGACGAACATCGCCGCGAACAGGATCAGCAACGCGAACGGCGCCCACAGGGCGAAGTCCTGCGAGGCGTAGCCCGTGGTGGTCATCAGCGAGATGACCTGGAAGGCCGCCTGGCCGAACGCGCCGATGACCCCGGCGTCGCTGGTGGCCAGCAGCGCGACGCCCACGAGCGCCGACAGCGCGGCGAGGATCGCGATGTAGGTGCGGAACTCGCCGTCGCGCGGCGCGGCACCGAGGCGCCCGCGGGCCGTCCGGTACCAGAGCGCGAAGCTGCCGCCGGCGATGACCATGAAGACGGCGATGATCAGCTGCGACACCCAGCCGAAGGCCTCGATCGAGCGCGGCTCCGGGGAGAAGCCACCCGTGGACATCGTCGAGAACGCGTGCGTCACGGCGTTGTACAGATCCATCCCCTGGCTCGGCGCGACGAGGCCGGTCAGCCACAAGGCCACGACGAGAACGGCGGTGAGCACGAGATAGACGAGCCACAGGCGCAGCGCGGTGTCGCGCAGGCGCGGCGTCAGCTTCTCCGCCTCGGGGCCCGGGGCCTCCTGCTGCAGCAGCGCCTTGCCGCCGGGCCCGGCCTGGTTGAGGATCGCGATCGCCAGCACGATGATCCCCATCCCGCCGAGCCACTGCGTGAGGGAGCGCCAGAACAGGATCGCGGGCGAGTGCGACGAGATGTCGGCCATGACGCTCGCGCCCGTTGTCGTGAATCCGCTCATCGCCTCGAAGTAGGCGTCGCCGAACGAGCTGATGTCGCCGCCGTCCAGGATGTACGGCACCGCGCCGAGCAGGGCCGCCGCGAGCCACGCGACCGCCACCGCGGCGAAGGCCTCGCGCACGCCGACGTCGTCGGCACGCCGCCCGGACAGCCGCTCGAGGGCGAGGCCCACCGCGAAGCCGCCGACGAGAGGCGCGACGAACGGGACCAGGCTGTCCCCATCGATCAGCGCCACGCCGATCGGGGCGAGCAGGGCGAGGCTGAGCCACTTCACCACCAGTCCGACGAGGCTCCCGGTGGCGCCGAGGTCGACCCTCAGGCGGCCCTGTCGCGGCGGCGCGGCGGCCGCCGCGCTCACAGCGCCTGCTCCAGGCCCTGCACCCGGTGCGCCTCCGCCAGCAGGATCGCCGAGTCGCCGGCCTGGAGCGCGTCGTCACCGCGGGGGAAGATGACGCGGTCGCCGCGCACGATCGCGCCGACGATCGCGCCGTCGAGGGGGCGGTCCCGGAAGGGGCGCCCGATCAGCTCGCTCGTGGCCCGCACCTCGAGCTCGAGGACCTCGACGCGGTCGTTCTCGAGCATCGCGAACCCGCGCGTGCGCGGATCGTGCGTGAAGCGAACGATCTCCTCCGCCACGACCAGGCGCTGGTTGAGGGCGTAGTCGACGCCGACGCGCTCGAAGACGGGGACGTAATCGGGATCGCCGACGACGGCGACGGCGATCCGCACGCCGAGCGACTTCGCGAGCAGGCTGATCAGCAGGTCGCGCTCATCCCGCTCCGTGCAGCAGATCACGGCGTCGGCGCGGCCGACGTTCTCGCGCTGCAGGAAGTTCGCGTCCGTCGCGTCCGCGCAGAAGACGTCCGCCTCGGCGATCTCCTCGGCGCAGATCCGCGCGACGGCCTCGTCCGCGTCGACGATGCGCACGCGCAGGCCCTGGCCGCAGAGCGTGCGGGCGATCGTGCGGCCCGTCGGGCCGCCGCCCACCACGACGACCTCCCTGACGTCCTCGACGTCGCGGCGCGCGAGGCGAAGCGCCCACTCGCGGCTCGCGCCGGGCGAGGCGATCAGCACGATCCGGTCCCCCTCCTCCACCACGTCGTTGCCGCCCGGGATCAGCACCCGTTCGGCGCGGATCAGGGACGCGATCACGCTCTCGTCGGGGATGCGGAGCTCGGCGATGCGCCGCCCGACGATGTTCTCCGCGGCGTCCGCGTGCACCTCGAACTCGACCATCTCGGCCCGGCCGTCGGCGAACATGTCGCTCTGCAGCGCGCCCGGCATGCCGATGGCGCGCGCGACGGCCTGCGCGATCTCGTTCTCGGCTGAGATCATCACGTCGACGGGGAGCTCGCCGGCGCGCCACGCCGACAGGTACTCCGCGCTCGACGTGCGCACCACGATCCGGCCCGTGCACAGCGCGCGGGCCTGCAGCGCGGCGACGATGTTGATCTCGTCGCGGTCCGTGGCCGCGATCACGAGGTCCTGGTCGGCGATGTTCGCGCCCTGCATCGCGCTGCGCGAGGTGCCGTTGCCGGCCACCGTCAGCACGTCGTAGCGCGCCCCGATCGCGTTCAGGTGCTCCGCGTCGACGTCGATCACGGTGACGTCGTGCTGGGCGTGCAGCGCGGCGACCACGCTCGCCCCCACCCGGCCGGCTCCGATCACGAGGATGCGCACCCGGACACGATACCGCCCGCACTTCCGCGTGCGCGCTATCCTCCCGTGG
>JAURLF010000194.1 GCA_030831375.1 Gaiellales bacterium
CGGGGACGTAGGCGTCCTCGTTGACGCCCATCACGACGTTGGCGGCGGCCGGGTCGTGGACGGGCGCGGCGACGACGACCTTGCGGGCGCCGGCGGCGAGGTGCCCGGCCAGCGCGTCCGGGGTCCTGAAGGCGCCCGTCGCCTCGAGCACGACGTCGACGCCGAGCGCGCCCCAGTCGACGGCGCCCGGCTCGCGCGCGCCCGTGACGGTGACGAGCCGGTCGTCGATCGCGAGCGCGTCGCCGGCGGCCGCGATCCGCCGCGGCCAGCGCCCGTGCACCGAGTCGAACTCGAGCAGGTGCGCGCAGGCCTCGGCGCCGCCGCCCGTCTCGTTGACGTGGACGAGCTCGAGGCCGAGCTCGGGCCGGTCGACGGCCGCGCGCGCGGCGAGGCGGCCGATGCGGCCGAAGCCGTTGATCGCGACGCGGGTCGTCACGCGCCCGTCCCGAGCAGCGACGCGAGCCGGTCGAGGGCGCCCGGCACGGGCGAGTAGTAGGCGAACGAGGCCTCGCGGCGGCGCTCGACGAGGCCGGCGCGGCGCAGGACGCCGAGGTGGTGGCTGACGCTCGGCTGGGCGATCCCGAGCGGCTCCGTCAGGTCGCAGACGCAGACGCCGTCGGGGGCGGCGGAGGCGAGCCGGTGCAGGATCTTGATGCGGTTCGGGTCGGCGAGGGCCTTCAGCACGGCGGCCAAGGCGGCCGCCTCGGCGTCGCCGAGGGCGGGGGCGGTCAGCGGGGTGCGGCAGGCGAGCGCGCCGGCGACGGCGGGGTCCATGCCGGCAGGATAGACACCCGTCGATATCGATGGGTGTCGATGCGGTGACGCCGCGGCCTACGCCGGACCGCCGAGCGCCTCCTCGAGGCGCAGCAGCTTCAGCGCGATCTCGATCATCAGCCAGTCGTCCTGCTTGATCGAGATGCCGGTCAGCTCCTCGATCCGGCGCAGGCGCTGGCGCAGCGTGTTCGGGTGCACGTACAGCGACTGCGCGGTCGCGGAGATGTTGCCGCGCTGGCGCAGGAACTCCTCGAGCGTGCGCGTCAGCTGGGCCTGGCGCTGGCGGTCGTAGTCGCGCAGGCGCCGTAGCGCCTCGCGCTGGCGGTCGCGCACGTCGCCGTCGAGCGGCACGCGCAGCAGGTACTTGTACGGGCCGAGCCCGTCGTAGGGCACGACCGCGGGCCGGTCGACCACGACGGGAGCGGCGAGCGCGGCCTGGCGGGCCTCGGCGAGGCCCGTCTGCACGGCGGCCGGGCCCACGCATGGGCTCGAGACGCCGACGACGAGCGGCAGCCGCGCCGCGCCCTCGCCCAGCGCGCGCTCGAGCCGGCGCAGCGTCTCCTGCTCGTCGCCGCCGAGCGCGGGCACGAGCGCCACGGCCTCCTCGTCGCGCTGGTCGACGAGGACGCCGGGCAGGGCGCGCCCGAGCGTGGCCCGGAAGCGATCGAGCGCACGGGCGCGCTCGTCGTCCGTCGCCTCGCGCCAGCCGAGCGCGACCACGGCGAGCTTCGGCTGCGCGAAGTCGCAGCCGAGCCGTCGCGCGCGGCCCGCGAGGCCGTCGGCGAGCCGGCCCGCCGCGAGGTCGGCGAAGAAGTCCTTGATCAGGTTGCGCTCCTCGAGGCCCTCGATCAGGCGGATCTTCTTGATGCCGACGGCGACCTGGGCGGCGATCGAGCCGGCGAGGTCGCGTTCGTCGTCCGTGAAGGCGCGGCCGTCCTCGGCCTGGGCGATCAGCGCGCCGAGCACCTCGCGGTCGGCGAGCATCGGCACGAGCAGGGCGTCGGGGGCGGGGCGGCCGCCGAGCAGGGCCGCGCCGAGCGTGGCCTCGACGGCGGGACGGTCGCCGGCGCGGCGCGCCTCGGCGAGCTCGGAGACCGCCACCTGCGGCGGCGCGTCGCCCTTGTCGGGCGCCGAGGCGTGGCGCTGCAGGCGGTCGCCGCGGTCGAGCAGGTAGATGTGCGCCTCGCGCGCCCCGAGCAGGGGCAGCGCCTGCCCGACCGCGGTCGGCAGGAGCTCGTCGAGGTCGGTGGCGGTGGAGACGGCGGCGCTCAGCGCCGACAGGCCCTCCAGCTCGCGCACGCGCCGGCGCGCCGCCTGGTAGAGGCGCGCGTTGGCGATCGCGCCCGCCACGAGCGAGGCTGAGCCCGTCACGAAGGCGGCGTCCTCCTCGGTGAAGACGCGCGGCGCCTCCGCGTGCAGGGCGATCACGCCGATCACCTGGTCGTCGGGCGCGACCAGCGGCACGGACACGATCGACTGGTACTTCTCCTCCTCGAACTCGGGGAAGTAGCGGATGCGCGGGTCCTGCAGCGCGTTCTCGGCGATGAACACGGGCTCGCGGTGCTCGGCGACCCAGCCCGCCAGGCCCTCGCCCCGGGCGAGGCGGACCTGGCCGATCTGCGCGCGGTAGCGCTCGTCGGAGACGGCGCGCAGCACGAGCCCGCCGTCGGTGCCCTCCGCGATGAAGATCAGGGTCGCGTGGGCGCGCGTGCGCTCCGTCACGAGCTCCACGATCGCGCCCAGCACGCGCTCGAGGTCGACGCTCGACGAGACCGTGCGGATGATCTCGTAGAGGACGCGGCGGTCGTCGGCGGGGGCCTGCGCGGCGTCCCCGAGTGCGGGGGCCCGTGTGTTCAGAGTGGACACCCTACCAGTGCCGAATGCCACGTGCCCGCCGGGGCCGCATGGGCCTTTCGCCCCGCGCAGCCGCCGGAATGCCACGATGCGGGCCGAATCCGGCCCGATCGGGGTCCCGGTATGTGGAAACCCTCCTGTCGGATGCGCGCGCAGTGCGTTCGGACTACATTGCCCCGCACACCGCGCCGCCCTACGTTTCCGGCATATCCGAGGACGCTCGGACCGCCCGGGGACGCCCGGGCGGGGACAAGGGAGAGAGGAGCGCTACCGCAATGACGGACATGGAGGAGTACCTCGCCGCACCGGGTCGCGACGACCAGGTCAAGGAGGTCCGCAAGATGATCGACGCCACCGGCGTCGAGTACATCTACTACCAGTTCGCCTCGGTCACCGGCCGCGTGATGGGCAAGGGTGTCCCGGCGAAGCACTGGGAGTCGATGGCCCGCAAGGGCTTCCAGCTCGTCTACGGCGCCACGGCGAACCTGTTCGTCGACCGCCACGGCGACTACATCGGCTACGGCCCGGAGGCACGCGAGCTGGTCGGCCTGCCCGACCCGGAGACCTTCGCGCAGCTGCCGTGGGACCCCAAGGTCGGCCGCGTCTTCTGCACCCTGTTCCGCGGGCGCGAGGAGGAGGTCGACCCCGGCTCCTACCTGACCGCCGACTGCCGCGGCAACCTCAAGCGCACCCAGGCCAAGTTCGAGGCCGACCACGGCATGCGCCTGATGGCCGGCACCGAGCCCGAGATGATGTGGCTCAAGAACAAGGACGACGGCACCCCGTCCGTCGAGGGCCTGTCGAAGCCGTTCTGCTACCACATCGACCAGTTCTCCGAGTTCCAGCCGCTGATCCACAAGGTCATGGAGTACGCCGACGCGCTCGGCCTCGACATGATCCAGGGCGACCATGAGGACGCCCCCGGCCAGCTCGAGCTGAACTTCAACTTCGACCGCGCCGAGATCACCGCGGACAACCTCACCACGTACCGCCAGATCTGCAAGCAGGTCGGCCGCGAGATGAACGCCTTCCCGTGCTTCATGCCGAAGCCGTTCATGGGCGTGTCGGCCAACGGCTGCCACCACAACATCTCGATCTGGAAGGGCGACGACAACCTCTTCGACCCGCCGGACCCGTCGAACCCGATGATGCCGGGCGACGTCGGCAAGTGGGCGATCGGCGGCATCCTCAAGCACCTCAGCGCGCTGACCGCGATCTCGTCGCCGACGGTCAACTCGTACCGCCGCCTGTGGGACACGGGCTTCTGGGCGCCGGTCTTCGCG
This sequence comes from Gaiellales bacterium, assembly GCA_030831375.1. Classification (GTDB taxonomy): domain Bacteria; phylum Actinomycetota; class Thermoleophilia; order Gaiellales; family F1-60-MAGs149; genus F1-60-MAGs149. The sequence continues at coordinate 3,912 of JAURLF010000194.1, forward strand.
GACTGGGGCTTCCAGAACCGCACGACCGCGCTGCGCGTGTCGGCCCCGGGCCGCTTCGAGTACCGCTCGGTCGACTCGGCGGTCAACCCGTACCTGTCGCTGAACGCGCTGATCCACGCGATGCGGGACGGCATCGAGAACCAGATCGACCCGGGCCCGCCGGAGGAGCGCAACATCTACGAGGCGATGAGCGCCGGCAAGGACGTCAAGCGCATCCCGATGACGTTCGGCGAGGCCCTCGAGGCGCTCGACAACGACGAGGTCATCAAGGCCTCCATGCCGGGTGAGATGTACAAGGTCTTCCGGCACTACAAGTGGGACGAGTGGGAGCGCTACTGCGCCACCGTCACCGACTGGGACGTAGAGGAGTACCTCGACATCCTCCCGTAGGGCGGATGCGGGGCCAACCACCGACGCAACGAGGGCAGAGATCACCGTGTGCGGAATCGCAGGAATCATCTACAAGGACGGGCACCACAACGTGGGTCAGGACATGACCCGCATGCTCCAGTCCATGAAGCACCGGGGCCCCGACTCGACCGGCTACGCGCTGTACGCGCCGCCGACCGAGAACGTGGTCCTGCGCTACACGACGGCGAACACCACGACGCCGCGTGACTTTGAGTTCCAGGACCGGCTGAAGCGCAACCGCGCCGAGGCCGAGCGCCGCATCCAGGGGCTCGGTGCGAAGATCGTCAACTGCGAGCAGGAGACGGACTACGCGTTCCGCCTGACCCTCGACTACAAGGGCGAGCTGAAGGCCCTGGCCGACCAGATCGAGGACATCTCCGACTGCGAGGTGCTCTCGCTCGGCCACTCGCTCGAGATCATCAAGGACCTCGGCGATGCCGAGACCGTCTGCGCGCAGTACGGCCTCGAGCAGTTCCAGGGCACGCACGCCATCGGCCACGTCCGCATGGCGACGGAGTCCGACGTGGACATCTCCGGTGCGCATCCCTACTGGGCGTACCCGTTCTCGGACATCGCGGTGGTGCACAACGGCCAGCTGACGAACTACTTCCAGTGGCGTCGCCGGCTCGAGCGCAACGGCCACCGCTTCAACTCCGAGTGCGACTCGGAGATCATCGCCGTCTACCTGGCGGAGAAGATGAGCGAGGGCCTGTCGCTCGAGGAGGCCATGCACGAGAGCCTCGAGGAGCTCGATGGCGTCTTCACGTACATCTGCGTCACGGCCGACGCCCTCGGCGTCGCGAAGGACGAGATGGCGGCGAAGCCGCTGGTCCTCTTCGAGGGCGAGAACATGATCGCGCTGGCGTCGGAGGAGATGGCGATCCGCGCGATCATCGACCACGAGATCGACACCTACGACCCGTACGAGAAGGAGGTGCTGGTGTGGACGCGCTGACCGGCGAGAGCAACATCGTCTACGACGCCCGCGGACTCGTCGAGCCCAATGCGGACGTCCCGAAGATCTCCTCGATCGACGGGGAGAAGGCCGAGTTCGACGCCCAGAACCTGACCACCCGTCAGATCAACCTCGAGCTGCGCTGGCTGATCAACGAGCAGGGCATCACGGACGTCACCGTCAAGAACCCGGGCGCCAAGCACTCGCTCGGCGTCGGGCTCCTGACCCGCTGCAAGATCACGTTCGACGGCTCCCTCGGCTACTTCGGCTGCGGGATCATCGACGGCCCCGAGGTGCACGTGAAGGGCCGCGTCGGCTGGTCCGCCTGCGAGAACATGATGAGCGGCGTCGTGGTCGTCGAGGGCAACGCCGGCTCCCTGACGGGGGCCGCGATGCGCGGCGGCGACCTGATCGTGAAGGGCCGCCTCGGCGCCCGCACCGGCATCGACCAGAAGGGCGGCACCATCCTCACGATGGGCTCCGTCGGCTCGATGACCGGCTTCATGATGCAGCGCGGCCGCCAGGTCATCTGCGAGGACGCCGGGCACGGCCTCGGCGACTCCATGTACGACGGGATCATCTACGTGGGCGGCAAGGTCAAGTCGCTCGGCATCGACTGCGTGCCGGGCGAGTGGACCGACGCCGACACGGAGTTCATCGACCGGAAGTTCCGCATCTACGAGCTCGGGACGCCCCCCACGTTCCAGAAGTTCGTCTGCGGCAAGAAGCTCTACAACTACGACAACCTCGAGGCGTCCGAGCGCAAGCTCGTCCTCTAGGCGAAAGGGGGATACCGATCATGGCGAAGGAGAACGTCGAGGACGTCGAGCGGCAGCGGGCGGTGCTCGGGCGCAGCCCGATCTTCACGCACGCGGTCATCAACGACATCCACATGAAGGCCGAGCTCGGCCGCTACCGCATGCGCGGGTTCAGCATGTTCAAGCCGATCCCGCACTGGGACCAGCTGATGTTCATGCCGGGCACCCTCACGCGGTTCGTGATCGAGGGCTACCGCGAGAAGTGCGAGACGAAGACCGTGCTCCGCGCGCGCTTCGCGAAGAAGCCGCTCGAGCTCGACATCCCGATCTACATCACCGGGATGAGCTTCGGCGCCCTCTCCCTCGAGGCGAAGATGGCCCTGGCCAAGGGCGCCTCGATGGCGGGCACCGCGACCTGCTCGGGCGAGGGCGGCATGATCCCGCCGGAGCGCGACCTGTCGACGAAGTGGCTCTACCAGTGCATCCAGAGCCGCTACGGCTTCAACCCGCACCACCTGATGTGCGCCGACATGGTCGAGTTCTTCATCGGCCAGGGCTGCAAGGTCGGCCTCGGCGGCCACCTGATGGGCCAGAAGGTGACCGAGCAGGTCGCCGAGATGCGGAGCTTGCCCGCCGGCATCGACCAGCGCTCGCCGGCCCGCCACCCCGACTGGCTCGGCCCGGACGACCTCAGCCTCAAGATCCAGGAGATCCGCGAGGCGACGGACTACCAGATCCCGATCCAGCTCAAGCTCGGCGCCAGCCGCGTCTACGACGACGTGCGCATGGCGGCGAAGTGCGGCCCGGACACGATCTACCTCGACGGCGCGGAGGGCGGCACCGGTGCCGGCCCGCACATCGCCACCGAGGAGACCGGCATCCCGCTGATGGCGGCGATCCCCGAGGCGCGTCGCGCCCTCGAGGACGTCGGCCTCGCCGACGAGATCGACCTCGTCGTGGCGGGCGGGATCCGCAACGGCGGCGACGTGGCCAAGTGCCTCGCGCTCGGCGCCAAGGCGGTCGCCATCGGCCACTCGGCGATGATGGCGCTCAACTGCAACAAGGAGATCCCCGGCGTCACCGATTACGAGGGCACCGTGGGCGTCCCGGCGGGCGAGTGCTACCACTGCCACACGGGCCGCTGCCCGGTCGGCGTCGCCACCCAGGACCTGGAGCTGCGCAAGCGCCTCGTCGTCGACGAGGCCGCGGAGCGGGTCTACAACTTCCTGCACACCCTCACGCTCGAGGTCCAGATGCTGGCCCGCGCGTGCGGCAAGACCAACATCCACTCGCTGGAGCCGGAGGACCTCGCGGCCCTCACGGTCGAGGCGTCTGCGATGGCGAAGGTGCCGCTCGCGGGGACCCGCTACATCCCCGGCGTGACCGAGGAGCGCACGCTCAACGAGATCAAGGGCATGCTCGAGCGCCATCTCGTCAACCCGGTGGACTACCTGCCGGAGAGCGCGCCGCTGTCGACCCAGCAGGGCGACTAGGAGAAGCACGATGGCTGATGCGAACGTCGCAACCGAGCGCCACAACCCGGAGCTCACCGTCGGCATCTCGGCGGAGTACCTCTCGGGCAAGCGGTTCCCCTATCAGGAGGACATCTCGGCGATCGAGGACGTCGACCTGATGGAGGCCACCCCGGGCCAGGACCTGAACTGGCTCGAGGACATCACCCTCCTCGTGGAGGACGGCGTGCCGGCCGTGTTCGACCGGTACTCCAACTCCTTCGTCAAGATCTACTTCGAGATCCCGAAGGGTCGCGAGGACGAGATCGCCCGCAAGGTGCTGATCAAGCACCTGACGTCGGGCAACTCCTACGGCATCCAGCTGAAGGAGGCCCACGCCAAGTTCCCGCAGCCCGAGCTCGGGCCGTGGGTCAAGGGCTCCAAGACCGTCGGCACGGACTGGAAGCGGTCCGTTCTGCCGGGCTGGGAGGCCCCCGCGGGCCACTAGGCCCCGCACACCGCACGACGCACGACCCTCGGGGCGGGCCTTCGGGCCCGCCCCGAGGCGTTGGTGGCCCCGACGCGGCGGCCCGTGCCTCAGGTCTTCGCGGCGGTGGTGACCTGTTCGGCCAGGATCGCGCCGCTGAATCCGGTGGTGCTCCCGACCATCGTGAGGCACTGGAGCGTGATCGCGACCTGCGCGAGGACGTGCGCCACTTCGCATCGGGCTCGCGCGCGCCGCGCGCGTCGTCCTTCCTAGAACGCGCCGAGCGTGCGCCCGAGCTCGCGCGCCGCCTGCTCGAGCACGGGCACGGCGGCCGCGCGGGCCGCGGCGTCGAAGCGGTCGGCGGGCCCCTGGGCGCCGATGATGGCCACGAGCCCGCCCGCGTGGTTGAAGACGGGCACGGCGATGGCGGCGAGGTCCTCCTCGCGCTCGCCGTCGGCCTCGCCCCAGCCTCGCGTCCGGGTCTCGGCCACGACCTCGGCGAGCCGCCCGGGATCCGTGATGGTGCGCGCGGTGAAGGCCTCGAGCTCGCCGCGGATCTCGGTCTCGCGCCCCGTCCCGAAGGCCAGCACGACCTTGCCGACCGCGGTGGCGTGCGCGACCGAGGGGCGCCCGACGAGCGCGGCGGAGCGCACGCTGCGCCGGCTCGGCACGTGGTCGACGGTGACGCCCTCGCCGGCGGCGGGCAAGGACAGCGTGGCGGTCTCGCCCGTCTCCGCCTCGATGCGCTCGAGGACGGGCCGGGCCACGTCGCGCACGTCGAGGCGCTGCAGGACGTGCGTGCCGAGCTGGAGCAGGCGCACCCCGAGCCGATAACGGCCCGTGTCGGGCACGCGCTCGACCAGGCCGTGGCCGGCGAGCGTGCCGAGCAGGCGCGACGCCGACGACGCGGACACGTCGAGGCGGCGCGCGATCTCGTTGACGCCGAGGTCGGGGGCGTCGGCGAGCAGCTCGAGCACGGCGAGCGCGCGCTCGACGGCGGCGACGGGACGGCCTGCGGCGGGCGTTGCCATGACGGCAATGGTACCCGGTCTCGTATGCTGTCGGTGATGGAGGCGGTGGAGACCCGGTCGGCCCTCGCGGCCCTGCGCGCGCACTTTCCGGCACGCTGGCAACTCGCGCTGCGCTTCGGTGTCGTGGTGGGTGCGCCCTTTGCGGCCGGCAC